>DASUPI010000143.1:0-15506 GCA_036281135.1 Rhodoplanes sp.
ACCCTGGCCGCTCGCCGACATCCACTCGCTCGACCTGTTCCGCGCGGTGCGCAAGCATCTGGCCGAAGTCGACGGCATCCATGTCACTCCCGTCGGCGTGCCGGCCTGGGTCCATGCCGACAGCCACTCTTTGCTGCTCGCCCTCGAGCACCTGATCCGCGCGATCGCGCGACACACCGGGCAATCGGCGTTCGACATCGGCGTCGTTCCGCGTGACAAATACGCCTATGTCGAGGTGACGTGGGACGGCGAGCCGGTCCCCTCCGCGGTGATCGACACCTGGCTCGGCGAGCCGTTGCGGGGCACGATCGGAAACCGCACGCTGCGCGAGATCGTCGAGCGGCATGCGAGCGAGCTGTGGAGCCAGTCGCTGCCGGAAGGCCGCACCTGCCTGAGGCTGCCGCTTCGCTCGGCCGAGCGCCCGCGCGCGCGCGAACGCTCGGCGCGCGTTCCGCCCTGGTCGGAATTCTACGATTTTGACCTGTTCAAGGGCTCCAGCGAGGCGCTCAAGGATACGCCGCTGCGCAAGATGACCTTCGTCGTGTTCGATACGGAGGCGACGGGCTTGCGGCCCAACGAGGGCGACGAACTGCTCTCGATCGGCGCCGTCCGCGTCGTCAATGGCCGCATCCTGACCGGCGAAACGTTCGAGCGGCTGGTCAATCCCGGCCGGGACATTCCGGCCAGCACCACGCGCATTCACGGCATAACGTCGGAGATGGTGAAGGACAAGCCGCCGGCGCCCGTCGTGCTCGCGCAGTTCAAGTCGTTCGTCGGCGATGCCGCGCTGGTCGCCTATAACGCGGCGTTCGACATGACCTTCCTGGAGAAGGGGTCGGAGAAGGCCGGCGTCAAGTTCGACAACCCGGTGCTCGATTCGCTCCTTCTGTCGGTGTATCTGCAAGAAGACGTGTCCGATTTCTCGCTGACCGCGGCGGCCGACCGAATGGGCGTCGAGGTCGTGGGCAGGCACACGGCCCTCGGCGACGCGCTGACCACGGCCGGGATTTTCGTCAAGCTAATCGACCTGCTGGAAGCGCGGTCGATCGAGACGTTCGGCCAGGCGGCGCGAATTTCCAAGTGGATGATGGAGCAGCGCCGGCAGGAGGCGCAGTTGCGATGAGCTCGCGCGTGAGCCCGATTTCTGGGCTCATACGCGTCGGAGATCGATATGGTCCGGCGGGGATTGACCAGCGAGCGTCTGATCGGCCTGTTCCTGTTCGGGCTGCTGCTGTTCATGCCGCCGCTGATCGGGGTGTTCGACAAGGCGAATCTGGTCGGCGGCATACCCGTGCTCTACCTTTATCTGTTTCTCGCTTGGGGAATGCTGATCGCTTTGTTGGCCTTGATTGTCGAGCGGCCGCACAGCAACGAAGATCTGGCGGAAGGCGAGCAGGTTGTGAGCGCGGACGCTGAACCCGGCCAAACGGGGTCGGGGGGCTGAGCCATGCTGACCGGGCTCACGATTGTCTCGGTCTCGCTCGTTTATCTCTCGATCCTGTTTGCGGTCGCCTATTACGGCGACCGGCGGGCGGACAAAGGCCGCAGCATTATCGCGAGCCCCTACATCTACGCGCTGTCGATCGCCGTCTACTGCACGGCCTGGACATTCTACGGAAGCGTCGGGCGCGCGGCGTCATCGGGGGTGAGCTTTCTGCCCATCTATCTCGGCCCGACGCTGACCTTCGTCCTCGGCTGGTCCCTGATCCGCAAGATCATCCGTATCAGCAAGGTCAACCGCATCACCTCGATCGCCGACTTCATCGCCTCGCGCTACGGCAAGAGCTATTACCTCGGCGGGCTCGTGACGATCATCGCGGTGGTCGGCATCATGCCGTATATCTCGCTGCAGCTGAAGGCGATCTCGACGAGCTTCACGGTGCTCTTGCATTATCCGGAGATCGCGATGCCGGCCAATCTCGGCTCGACTCCGGTGTTTCAGGACACGGCCCTTTATGTCGCGCTGATCATGGCCGCCTTCGCCATCCTGTTCGGCACGCGCCACATCGACGCGAGCGAGCGGCACGAAGGCATGGTGGCGGCCATCGCGTTCGAGTCCGTGGTCAAGCTGTTCGCTTTCCTCGCCGTCGGCCTGTTCGTCACCTACGGCGTCTACGGCGGCTTCGGCGACGTGTTCTCGCGCGCCGCCGCCGATCCCGCCTTCCAGAAGCTCTTCACGCTCAGCGCCGCCGGCGGCTATTCCAGCTGGATATCGCTGACGCTTGTTTCGATGGCGGCGGTCGTGATGCTGCCGCGCCAGTTCCAGGTCCTCGTGGTCGAGAACGTGGACGAGCGGCATGTCAAGAAAGCGATCTGGCTGTTCCCGCTCTATCTCCTGCTGATCAATGCGTTCGTGCTGCCGATCGCGTTCGGCGGTCTCCTGCAATTCCCGCCGAACTCCCTCGATGCGGACACGTTCGTGCTCACCGTGCCGATGGCGGAGCATTACCAGGCGATCGCCTTGTTCGCCTTCATCGGCGGACTGTCCGCCGCGACCGGCATGATCATTGTCGAGACCATCGCGCTCGCCACCATGGTCTCCAACGATCTCGTCATGCCCCTCCTTCTGCGCCTCGGCCGCCTGCATCTGTCCGAGCGCAAGGACCTGACCGGCGTCCTGCGCGCCATCCGCCGCGGCGCCATCATCTTCGTCATCCTGCTCGGCTATGCTTATGTGCGGCTGATCGGCGAATCCTACGCGCTCGTGTCGATCGGGCTCATGTCCTTTGTCGCCGCGGCGCAGTTCTTCCCGTCCATCATCGGCGGCATTCTGTGGAAGGGGGCGACGCGGCTCGGCGCGCTCGCAGGGCTCAGCGCGGGTTTCCTGGTGTGGATATACACGCTGCTGCTTCCCTCTTTCGCGCGCTCGGGCTGGCTGTCCGAGCGCTTCCTGCACGACGGGCCCTGGGGCTTCAAGCTGTTCGGTCCCTATGCGCTGTTCGGGCTGGAGGGCCTAGATCCCGTCGCTCATGCGCTGTTCTGGACGTTGGTGTTCAATGTCGGGCTCTATGTCTTGGTGTCGCTCGTCACCACCCAGTCGATGATCGAGCGCAGCCAGGCCGTGCAGTTCGTCGACATTTTCAAGCGGACCTCGGAGGGGGCGCGCATCTGGCGCGGCCGGGCGACGTTTGGAGACCTGCGGCGACTGATGAACCGCTTCATGGGCGAAGGCCCCACCTATCTCGCCCTTCGCCGGTTCGAGCGCGACAAGGGCCGCCGGCTAGACGACGCGCACGCAGCCGACGCCGACATTGTCCACTACGCCGAGCGGCAACTCGCCGGCACCATCGGTGCGGCGTCGGCGCGGATCATGATCGCGTCCGTCCTGCGCGAGGAAATGCACGACATCGACGAGGTCATGCAGATTCTCGACGAGGCCTCCCAGCTTGTGGTCTATAGCCGCCAGCTCGAGGAAAAGTCGAAGCAGCTCGAGGCGGCGACCGCCGAGCTCACGGCCGCCAATGAGCGGCTCAAAGAGCTCGACAAGATGAAGGACGACTTCGTCTCCACCGTAAGCCACGAGTTTCGCACGCCGCTCACCTCCATCCGCTCCTTTAGCGAGATCGTGCACGACAATCCGGACATGGGCGTCGAGCAGCGCAAGGAGTTCCTGAACATTATCGTGCAGGAAAGCGAACGGCTGACACGCCTGATCAACGACATTCTCGACCTTGCCAAAATGGAGGCCGGCAAGACCGACTGGCAGATGCGGGAGATCGCGCCGAAGCAGGTGATCGAGGGGGCGCTTGCCGCCATGGCCGGCCTGTTCGCCAAGAACCCCACCATCCGGCTCGAGACCCACATCGCTGAGGACCTGCCGAACGTGTTCGTCGATGCCGACCGCCTGACTCAGGTGCTCGTCAATCTGATCTCCAACGCGGTCAAGTTCTGCAATCGCGAGAACGGCCTCATCACCATCGCGGCGCGGTCGGACGCGGGCGCGCTCCGCGTCGACGTGAGCGACAACGGCATCGGAATCGCAAAGAAGGACCGGAAGAAGATTTTCGAGCGGTTTCAGCAGGCGGGCGATACACTCATCGACAAGCCGCAGGGCACGGGTCTCGGACTGCCGATCTGCCTGCACATCCTCGAGCGGTTCGACGGTCGAATCTGGTTCGAGAGCGAACTCGGCAAAGGCTCGACCTTCTCTTTCCGCATCCCGTCCGCCCGTCATGTCAAAGGAACCCGCCTCGACGCCAGGGTCGAGGTCGCCTGATTGCGATTCCGGATGCGGGGATAAGCTCAGCTTGGTCCGAGCGATGTTATGGACGCACGTGAGGCTGTGCGCTTGGGCGCATCCGGCCAGGGACATCCGGCAATGATGGCCGCGATTGCCGTCGGCGCGCCCTGGACGCGGAATTCCGCCGTGGAACGCCCGGCGAACAGCGAGTTGACGCGCACCAACAGCACGTTCGAACTCGCAAGCTCTTCCATGAGCCGAGATACCTCGGCTTGATTGTCGATCACAATCGTCTTGTGGTCTGCAAGGATCGTCGCCACGGCATCGCGGCCGGGCTTTTCGTCAAAGCGATAGGCGACGGTGGAGTTTCTGTTGGACCCGATCCGGAATCCGAACACCAGACGAATGACCGGGTGCTTGTTGAAGCAGGCGAGTTCCAGCCCGGCGGCATAGAAATTGTTTGTGCGGTGTAGGTTGTTCTGGACGTCACGATGAAGGCCACCGGCGCCGGTTCACCGGAGATGCGGTCGACCCTTTGCTCGATCTTCCACGCGCCCGAGGTTTGCGGCGGCGCGGTCAGTTGGACCGAGGCGTCGCGGGTGACGCATGCGCCCAAGACGAATGCGAGAATGACGAGCACCGCAGCGCGCATGACCCCTCCATCACGCATGCAATCCGGTTTAACCTCCTCACCGTGCCATACGCGCCAGTCGTGCACAACCTGAGGTTATGGGGCGCGATGATGTCCAGGGCATTTCCGAAGCGAGCCGTCCCCCGCCTCGCCGGAAAATGCGCCGGGCTCTATGCACTCCGCCAGGCGCCTACTACACAGTCCGCCGGTATTGCCCGCCGACTTCGAACAGCGCCGTGGAAATCTGTCCGAGCGAGCAGGCCTTCACCACATCCATCAGCACGGCGAACAGATTCTCGTTGCGGGTCGCCGCCTGCTTGAGGCGGGCCAAGGCCGGCTCCGTCTCCGTCGCATGCGCTTCGTGGAACTCGCGCAGGCGCGTGACCTGGGACTGTTTCTCCGCCTCAGTGGAACGCGTGAGACCCGACGGCGCGGGCGTCTCCGCCGCGCTGCCGCGAAACGTGTTGACGCCGACGATCGGCAGACTGCCGTCGTGCTTCTTCTGCTCGTAATGCAGCGACTCGTCCTGAATCTTGCTGCGCTGGTAGCCGGTCTCCATCGCGCCGAGAACGCCGCCGCGGCTCGCGATCGCTTCGAATTCGCGCAGCACCGCCTGTTCGACGAGATCGGTCAGTTCCTCGATGATGAACGAGCCCTGGTTGGGGTTCTCGTTCTTCGCCACGCCCCATTCGCGGTTGAGGATCAGCTGGATCGCCAGCGCCCGTCGCACGCTCTCCTCGGTCGGGGTGGTGACCGCCTCGTCATAGGCGTTGGTATGCAGCGAATTGCAGTTGTCGTAGACGGCGAGCAGCGCTTGCAGCGTGGTGCGGATGTCGTTGAACGCCATTTCCTGCGCGTGCAGCGAGCGCCCGGAGGTCTGGACGTGGTATTTGAGCTTCTGCGAGCGCTCGTTCGCCCCGTAGCGATGCTTCATTGCGATCGCCCAGATGCGGCGCGCCACCCGGCCGATCACGGCGTATTCGGGGTCCATGCCGTTGGAGAAGAAGAACGACAGGTTGGGCGCGAAATCGTCGATATGCATGCCGCGGGCGAGATAGGCCTCCACATAGGTGAAGCCGTTGGCGAGCGTGAAGGCGAGCTGCGAGATCGGATTGGCTCCGGCTTCGGCGATGTGATAGCCGGAGATCGAAACGGAATAGAAATTCCGGATGTTGTTGTGGACGAAGTATTCCTGTACGTCCCCCATCAGCTTCAGCGCGAAGTCGGTGGAGAAGATGCAGGTGTTCTGTCCCTGGTCTTCCTTCAGGATGTCGGCCTGCACGGTGCCGCGGACATTGGCGAGCGCAAACGCGCGCAGACCGCGCTCTTCCTCGGCGGTGGGCGCGCGCCCCTGCTCTTCGTGGAACCGGTCGATCTGCTGATCGATCGCCGCGTTGAGGAACATCGCGAGTATCATCGGCGCCGGGCCGTTGATGGTCATCGACACCGAGGTCGCGGGATCGCACAGGTCGAACCCGCCATAAAGCGCCTTGATGTCGTCGATGGTGGCGATCGAGACGCCGGAATTGCCGACCTTGCCGTAGATGTCCGGCCGTTCGTCCGGATCGGAGCCATAGAGCGTGACCGAGTCGAAGGCGGTGGACAGGCGGACCGCCGGCATGCCCTCCGACAGCCGGTGAAACCGCCGATTGGTCCGGAACGCATCGCCTTCGCCGGCGAACATGCGGGTCGGATCCTCGTTCTCCCGCTTGAAGGCGAACACGCCAGCGGTGAAGGGAAACGACCCCGGCACGTTCTCGCGCAACAGCCAGTGGAGGATTTCGCCTTCGTCCTGCCAGCGGGGCAGGGCGACCTTGCGCAGCGCGGTGCCTGAGAGCGTCGTGTGGGTCAGGGCCGTGCGGTTCTCCCTCCCGCGCACGGTGGTGACGAATTCCGCTCCTTCATAGCTTTTCACGGTCTCCGGCCAGGACGCCAGGAGCTGGCGGTTGTCCGGCGCGAGCTGTCCGTCCCTCGCCGCGATCAGCGGTTCGAAGGCGATGACGTCGCGCCCGCATTCGAGGAAGGCGGCGCGCGCGCGGCGCAGCGCCTGCCGGTCGCGCGCGACGTCGCATTGTTCGGCGGCGCGCTGATAATAACTGCGCATGCTCTCGGCGATCTCGGCGAGATAGCGCGAGCGATCGAGCGGCACGATGGCGCGGCCGGCCGAGGACTGTTTGACGGCGACCCGCGGCAGCCAGCGCTTTCCGGTGGGAAGGCCGAACGCGGTGAGCTGCGCCGCGATCGCCTGATAAAGCGCCGTCACCCCGTCGTCATTGAAGCGCGAGGCGATCGTGCCGTAGACCGGCATCTCCTCCGGCCGCCGGTCGAACAGCACATGGTCGCGCTGATACTGCTTGCGCACGTCGTGCAAGGCGTCTTCCGCGCCGCGGCGCTCGAACTTGTTGATGGCGATGAAGTCGGCGAAGTCCAGCATGTTGATCTTTTCGAGCTGGCTCGCAGCGCCGAATTCCGGCGTCATCACATAGATGGACACATCGGCGATCTCGGTGATCGCGGTGTCGCCTTGGCCGATCCCGGAGGTCTCGACGATGATCAGGTCGAAACCGGCCGCCTTGCAGGCCGCGACCGCGTCGGGAATGGCGGCCGACAATTCGGCGCCGGCCCCGCGCGTGGCGAGCGAACGCATATAGATGTTCGGGTGGTCGAGCGCGTTCATGCGGATGCGGTCGCCGAGCAGCGCACCGCCGGAGCGGCGCCGCGACGGGTCGACCGCCAGCACGGCGATCTTCAGTTCGTCCTGATAGTCGAGCCGGAACCGGCGGATCAGTTCGTCGGTGAGGCTCGACTTGCCCGAGCCGCCGGTGCCGGTGAGGCCGAGAATTGGCGTCGTCTGCTGCGCCGCGTCGGCGATGATGGCCCTGATCTCGGAGGGGCACGCGCCGTTCTCGCAGGCCGTGATCACGCGCGCAAGCGCCCGCCGATCGCCGCCGACGAAAGCGGTCGGATCGGCGGGCAGCCGCGAGGCGAGATCGAAATCGGCGCGGGTGATGACGTCATTGATCATCCCCTGCAGGCCCATGATCTGTCCGTCTTCCGGCGTGTAGATGCGGGTGACGCCATAGGCGTGCAACTCAGCGACCTCGCGGGGGACGATCACCCCGCCGCCGCCGCCGAACACCTTGATGTCGTTCGCCCCCGCCTTGCGCAGGAGGTCGAGCATGTATTTGAAGAACTCGATGTGCCCGCCTTGATAGGAGGTCACGGCGATGCCGTTGACGTCCTCCTGCACGGCCGCGGTGACGATTTCCTCGACCGAGCGGTTATGGCCGAGATGAATCACCTCGACGCCGTTCGCCTGCAGCAGCCGGCGCATGATGTTGATGGCCGCGTCATGCCCGTCGAACAGGCTGGCGGCGGTGATGAACCGCACCTTGTTCCGCGCGCGATAGGGCGCCGGCGCAGCCTCCGTTCCTTCAGCGATGCGGCTCGTCTGCGCCGTGACCTTTTCAGCTCGCCCCATGTCGTATTCACCTCGCACATGCTGACAGCCCGCTCAGCCAGCCGATAGGCGCCCTCGTTCGTCATCGTCCGCGCAAGCGGGCGATCCAGTAAGCACCAGAGCTTGGGATCATGACAAGACCTGACCTTGCGCCGGCATTCTTGGGATCGCTGGATACTCCGCTTGCGCGGAGCATGACGAGAAGGAACGATGGCCTTGCCTGCCTTCCAGAGCGCCTCTGCGCCTTCGCGGCGACGAGCCGGGGTGTCCATTCCCTCGTGAACTTATCCGAAACTGCTCCTAAGCCAGCCAGCGCTTGCGCCGCTTGTAATGCTTGCCGTCGCGAAACGATTTGCGCCTGCCCTCGGAAATGCCGAGGTAGAATTCCTTGACGTCCTCGTTTTCGCGCAGCGCCTGCGCATCGCCGTCCATCACCACGCGGCCGTTCTCGAGAATATAGCCGTAATTGGCGTATTTCAGCGCCATATTCGTGTTCTGCTCGGCGAGCAGGAACGAAACGCCCTCGCCCTGGTTCAGGTTGCTCACGATTGCGAAAATCTCGTCGACCACCTGGGGCGCGAGGCCCATCGAGGGCTCATCGAGCAGGATCATTTTCGGGCGGGACATCAGGGCGCGGCCGAGCGCGCACATCTGCTGCTCGCCTCCCGAGGTGAAGCCGGCGAGCGATGTCCGGCGTTCCTGCAGGCGGGGGAAATAGGTATAGACGAGGTCGAGGTCGCGCTTGATCGCGGCGTTTCCGTCGCGGCGGGTGAACGCGCCGGTCAACAGGTTTTCCTCGATCGTGAGGTGGGCGAAGCAGCGCCGTCCCTCCATTACCTGGATGCAGCCACGCCGCACCAGTTCGTTGGGCGTGAGCGCCTGCACCTCCGCGCCGTCGAACACGATCGCGCCCTTGGTCACCTCGCCGCGTTCGGATTGCAGGAGGTTGGAAATCGCCTTGAGGGTGGTCGTCTTCCCGGCGCCGTTTGCGCCCAGCAAGGCGACGATCTCGCCCTTCGGCACCGTCAGCGAAACCCCCTTCAATACGAGGATGACGTGGTTGTACACGACCTCGATATTGTTGACGGCGAGAATGGAAGGCGGCGCGGGCGCCGCCCTCCGTTTCGTTTCGGCAGTGCTGGACGCCGGCTGCATGTCAGGATTTGCACTCGCGCGGCTTGATGTTGTTCTCCTTGGCGAACTGCTCGGAGTCCTCCTTGACGAGGGCGCCGACTACCTCGCGATCCGGCTCGTAATAGCCCTTGGAGACGATGCTCCAGGCCTTGCCGTCCCATTGCTGGACCGCGACCTTGCCGGGTCCTTCATGGTTGGCGCAGGTGATCGTCACCGGAACGGTGAAGCCTTCCAGGCCGAGCTCCTTCAGCCGGTTTTCGTCGACGTCGAGATTGTCGAACCCGTCGCGCACGTGGGTTCCCTTGAGTTCTTTGGTGTTGTGTATTTTCATCGCGGTGCGCATGGCCTCCGCGGTCCACATCGCCGCCACCAGGCCGCGATTATAGAGCACCTCGCCAACGCGGTCCTTGAAGGCCGGGTCGGTCGCCTTGCCGGCGTCATAGACGTATTTCAGTATGTCCTTGTGCGCCGGGAAATCTGCTCCGGCCGCGTGGAACGTGCCGGAGAGATAGCCTTTCGCCCCCGGCCCGGCCGGCTTCACGTCGTTCTCGGAGCCGGACCACCAAACTCCGATGAAGCGATCCATCGGGAAGCGGATCGAGACCGCCTCTTTGATCGCGACCTGGTTCATCACGCCCCAGCCCCACATGAGGACCCAGTCGGGCTTTTCATTGCGGATCTGCAGCCACACCGCCTTCTGCTCCTGGCCGGGGTGGTCGACCGCGATGTCGCGAAATTCGAAGCCATGCTTCTGCGAGAGGGCCTGCAGCGTGCGGATCGGTTCCTTGCCATAGGCCGAGTTGTGATAGACGAGGAAGATTTTCTTTCCCTTGAGCTTGTCCATCCCGCCCTCGCGCTCGCCGATATATTTCACGAGCGCGGAAGCCTGGCTCCAATAGGTGGCGGGTAGGTTAAAGACCCAGTCGAAGACTGCGCCATTGGCGGCGGAGGTCCGGCCGTAGCCCATCGAGAAGACGGGGATCTTGTCGACCGAGGCTTTCGGAATGATCTGGTATGTGATGCCGGTCGAGAGCGGCTGATAGACGAGACCGCCGGACGGCGGCTCGCCTTTCGTCTTTTCGTAGCACTCCACGCCCTTCTGGGTGTTGTATTCGGTTTCGCACTGCACGATCTTGAACTTCACGCAGTCTCCTGGCTTGATGCACAGGCCGCCGTCGCGCTCGTTCAGCATCGTGAAATAGTCGGCGTAACCGTTGGCGAAGGGAATGCCGTTCGGCGCATAGGGGCCGGTGCGGAAGTCGAGCGCGGGAATCACAAGCTCGTAAGCGCCGGCGGTTCCAGCCGCAGCCAGAACGGCGACCGCGGCGGATGCGGCCGATTTCAACATTTCACTCGGCGACATTCCAATTTCCTCCATTTGTAAGAGTCGAAGTCCGTTTTCCGTCGTCGACGCCGCGTGTGGCGTACGTCGATCGTCAATATGGGAACGGCCACAGCCGGAGTTTCTCCTTCGTGATCTGCCACAGCCGCGCCAGCCCGTGCGGCTCCAGGATGAGGAAGAAGATGATCAGGAGCCCCATGATCACGTATTCGAGGTGCTTGGCGAACACCGCGGTCATGCCGAGTGTGTCCACCATCGTGTTTTTCAATACGATCGGCATCAGCACGAGGAATGCGGCGCCGAGAAAGCTCCCGAGCACCGTGCCGAGTCCGCCTATGATGATCATGAACAGCACGAGAAACGAGTTCTGAATCCCGAACGTGTCACCGCCCTCGGCCGCGCCGAGCCACAGGGTGAACATCATCGCGCCCGCGACCCCGATATAGAATGAGCTGACCCCGAAGGCGGAAAGCTTCGCGGGGAGGGGGCGGATGCCCATCAATTCGGCGGCGACATCCATGTCGCGCATCGCCATCCATGAGCGCCCGAAACGGCCGCGCACCAGATTCTTTGCGCCCAGCGCCAGCACGGTCACCATCGCCAGCGCGAGCAAGTACTTTGCCGCCGGCGCGGCGCTCGACCCGGTCATCAGCACGCCGAAGAAGGTGCGCGGCGGCACGGTAATCTGTCCGGTCGCGCTGTAATTGCGCAGCCAGCCCCATTTGTAGAACAGCCACACCAGAAAGAACTGCGCCGCAAGGGTCGCGACCGCGAGATAGAATCCCTTGATGCGCAGGCTGGGCAGCCCGAACAGCATGCCGACTCCGGCGGTGATAACCCCCGACGCCAGGAACACGATGACAAGATTGAGCTCGGGCATCGCCGTCATCAGTTTGAAGGCGGAGTAGGCGCCGACGCCCATAAAGGCGCCGGTGCCGAGCGAAAGCTGGCCGCAATAGCCGGTGAGAATGTTGAGGCCGAGCGCGGCAAGGCCGAAGATGAGGAACGGCAAGAGGATCGCATTCGCGGTGTAGGCGGTGACAAAGAACGGCACGACCAGAAAAGCGACGAGCAGCAGCGCAATGACGAACCAGCGGTCCTGCGCGATCGGGAAGATCGCCTGGTCGGCGGCGTAGGACGTCTTGAACTGGCCGACTTCGCGGTAGAGCATCGTCGTTTCCTAAACGCGTCGGATAATCTTTTCGCCGAACAGGCCTTCCGGGCGCACCAGCAGGAAGGCGAGCGCGAGCATATAGGCGAACCAGTTCTCGACCGCCCCGCCCACCAGCGGGCCGAAATAGACCTCCGCCAGTTTCTCGCCGACGCCGATGATCAGCCCGCCGACGATGGCGCCCGGGACGGAATCGAATCCGCCCAGGATCAGCACCGGCAGCGCCTTGAGCGCGATCAGCGACAACGAGAACTGGATGCCGGATTTCGCGCCCCACATGATGCCGGCGACCAAAGCGACGATCCCCGCCGCCGCCCAGACGATCGCCCAGATCGTATTGAGCGAGATTCCAACCGACAGCGCCGCCTGATGGTCGTCGGCGACCGCGCGCAACGCCCGACCGATCCGGGTCTTCTGGAAGAAGATGGCGAGCGCGGTGACGAGCGCGGCGGCGACCACCGCGGCGACGATTTCGAGCTGCTCGACATAGAGGCCGAAACTGTCGAGCAGCCAGTCGTTCGCCCCGCTCGGCAGGCCGAGATCGAGCACCTTCACGTCCGAGCCCCACAAGAGATCGCCGGCGCCCTCGAGTACGTAAGCGAGGCCGAGCGTCATCATGAACAGGATGATCGGCTCCTGATTGACCAGATGGCGCAGCACCAGCCGCTCGATCAGGATCGCAAGCCCGATCATCACGAAAACCGTCGCGGTGATGGCGAGCCATGGCGGCATGGCGAGCGCCGAATTGATCCGATGGGTGATCGGGATCGTGCCCGTGAGAAACCCGGCAAGCGTCAGGCCGGCGAACAGGGCCATCACGCCCTGCGCGAAGTTGAATACTCCCGACGCCTTGAAAATGAGCACGAAGCCGAGCGCGACGAGCGAATACATCACGCCCGTGAGAAGCCCGCTGATGACCGTCTCCGCCAAGAACAGCATACGACCTTTCCCACTGTGCCGGCCCGGCGGCTTACGCCGCTAGTGCCCCATGCCCAGGTAGGCGCGAATGACCACGGGGTCGTGCTGCACCTCGCCGGGCGGCCCTTCGGAAATTTTCACGCCGTGGTCGAGCACCACGACGAAATTGGAGAGATCCATCACCACGCCCATGTCGTGCTCGATCAGGGCGATCGTCGTGCCGAACTGGTCGTTGACGTCGAGGATATAGCGCGACATGTCCTCCTTCTCTTCGAGGTTCATGCCGGCCATCGGCTCGTCGAGCAGAAGGAGCTCGGGCTCCATCGCGAGGGCGCGGCCGAGCTCGACCCGCTTCTGCAGACCGTAGGGCAGGCGGCCGACCGGCACCTTGCGGATGTGCTCGATTTCCAGGAAATCGATGATGCGCTCCACCGCCTCGCGGTGTTCGAGCTCCTCCTTCTGCGCCGGCCCCCAGTGGAGGAACTGCCACAGAAGTCCCTTGTGCATCTTGAGCGCGCGGCCCGACATGATGTTGTCGAGCGTGGACATGCCCTTGAACAGCGCGACGTTCTGGAAGGTGCGGCCGATGCCCTGGCTCGCCGCAATATGCGGGCGCATGTGGGGGCGCTTCTCGCCCTTGAACGTGATCGAGCCTTCCTGCGCGTGGTAGAAACCGTTGATCACGTTGAGCATCGAGGTTTTGCCGGCGCCGTTCGGGCCGATGATGGCGACGATCTCGCCGCGCTCGATTTCGAAGCTGACCTGCTGCAGGGCGTGCACGCCCCCGAACCGCAGGGACACGTTGTCGATCTTCAGCAGGATGTCGGCCGCGCGGCCGGGATCGACGCGCGAGCCGCGCCCTAGGAAGTGATGGCGGCGGCGCATGGTGGCGAGGATCGCCAGCGCTTCGTCGCGCGTCTCGTAGAGGTTGGAGCGGAAACGCTCCGCCTCGGCGCGCGTGCGGATCGCCTTCCGCGTCTCGTCGGTCGCGCCGAAGCGCGCGGTGCCGTTGCTGTATTGGACATTGGCGAGCTTGCCGCGCGCGGCAAAGTCCTCCCAGGCTTCGGGGGCGACGGTGCAGTTGTCGTAATTGATGAGGAAGTACCAACGTCCGCCCGCCTTCGCCATCTGACGATCGACTTCGTCGTAGAACTGACGCACCAGTTCGCGGTTTGCGAATACGACGTGACTGAGATCGATTTCCATCACCTCGAGCACGGGGTTGAACTTGATCCGGCTCGCGAAATCGACCGTCAGCGCGGTTCGGTGGATCACGTCATCCATGCGGCGGCCCTCGCTTGCTGCGGCCCTGGTTTGCGGCGGGACGCGATTGCGCTGAGGAGACCGGGCTCTCGAAAATCCTGGACCACGCATCCTCCCCCGTTTCACGGGGGAGGATGCGTTTCGTTCGAATAGCAGCGGTGTGCACCGCGCGCCTCATTCGGCAGCCTCCCGGCGGGGGAGTTGAATAGTCCGCCCGATCTCCATGTCGCGAATTTTCACCCGCGCCGAAATCACGCCCTTGCGCCCGTCCTCGAAGGTGACTTCGGTGGTGATGTCGGCCTCGGTTGAGCCGTCGTAGAGCGCCCTGACCAACGGCGCATAGCGCTCGGCGATGAAACCGCGTCGGACCTTTTGCGTGCGGGTCAGTTCGCCGTCGTCCGGATCGAGCTCCTTGTGCAGGATCAGGAAGCGCCTGATCTGCGCGCCCGCCATCACCTCCTCTTCGGCGAGCAGGCGGTTGACCTCGGCGACATGCTTTTCCAGCATGTCATAGACCATCGGATGGCCGGCGAGCTCCTGATAGGACGCATAGGCGATGTTATTGCGCTCGGCCCAGTTCCCGACGGCGGTGAGATCGATATTGAGCATTGCCGCGACATGGTCGCGTTTGTCCCCGAAGGTGACCGCCTCCTTGATGTTCGGGAAGAACTTCAGCTTGTTCTCGATATATTTCGGCGCGAACAGCGTGCCGTCATTGAGCCGGCCGACATCCGTCGCCCGATCGATGATCCGCAAATGCCCCGTCTTCGGATCGAAAACGCCAGCATCGCCGGTCTTGACATAGCCGTCGCTCGTCAACGTCTGGGCGGTCTTCTCATCGTCCTTGAAGTAGCCGATGAACATGCCGGGCGACTTGAACTGCACCTCGCCGCTGTCGGCGATCCGCAGATCGACATTGGGCGCCGCGGGACCGACCGTCGCGGCGTGGATGTGGCCGTCCGGATGGGCAGTGATGTAGAGGAAGGCTTCGGTCTGGCCGTAAAGCTGCTTCAGATTCATTCCGAGCGACCGGTAGAACGAGAACAGCTCCGGTCCGATCGCCTCGCCGGCCGTATAGGCGATGCGCACCCGCGACAGGCCGAGCACGTTCTTGAGCGGCTCGTAAATCACCAATCTGCCGAGCCCATAAAGGAGCCGTCCGTACAGGGGCGCGGGCTTGCCGTTGAGGATCGCCTCGCCGTAGCGCTGGGCCACCCCGATGAAATACCGGTAGAGAAGGCGCTTGATGCGCGCGGCGTCCTCCAGCCGGATGGTGATCCGGGTGAGCATCTGCTCGAAAATGCGCGGCGGCGCGAAGAAGAATGTCGGACCGATCTCTCTCAAGTCCTGCATCGCCGTTTCGGCGCTCTCCGGGCAGGCGAGGCAAAAGCCGGCCACCATGCCTTG
>DASUPI010000144.1:0-6260 GCA_036281135.1 Rhodoplanes sp.
GGCACCTGCCTCAATGTCGGCTGCATCCCGTCGAAAGCCCTGCTGCACGCCTCCGAGCTTTACGAACAGGCGGCGCACGCCTTTGCCGGGATGGGCATCAAGATCGGGCCGCCCGAGCTCGACCTTCCCGGCATGATGCGGTTCAAGGACGAGGGGGTCGACGGCAACGTCAAGGGCGTCGCGTTCCTGCTGAAAAAGAACAAGGTCGATACGTTCACCGGACCAGGCCGGATCGCTTCGCCGGGCAGGGTCGAGGTGACGGGAGCGGACGGCGCGAAACAGACGATGGAGACAAGAAATATCGTCATCGCGACTGGCTCCGATGTGGCGGCGCTCAAGGGCGTGGCGATCGACGAGCAGCGTATCGTCTCGTCCACTGGCGCGCTTACGCTTGCGCGGGTGCCGGAGCGTCTGCTCGTCGTCGGCGCGGGCGTGATCGGGCTCGAGCTCGGCTCGGTGTGGCGGCGGCTCGGCGCCGAGGTGGTCGTGGTCGAGTTCCTCGACCGCATCGTGCCCGGCATCGACCTCGACGTGGCGCGGCAATTCCAGCGCATCCTTCAGAGACAGGGCATCAGCTTCAAGCTCGCCGCCAAGGTGACCGGCATCGATGCGAGCGGACCGCGGCTGAAGGCAAGCGTCGAACCGGTTAAGGGCGGCGCGGCCGAGATGATCGAGGCCGACGTGGCGCTGATTGCGGTCGGCCGCGTGCCCTTTACCGAGGGGCTCGGCCTCGACACGGCCAGCGTTGCGCTCGACGAGCGCGGGCGGGTGATAACGGATGCGCATTTCGCCACCAATGTGCCGGGCATCTATGCGATCGGCGATGTGATCGCCGGTCCCATGCTCGCGCACGAGGCGGAGGACGAAGGCGTCGCGGTGGCGGAACTGCTCGCGGGCCGCGCTGGCCACGTGAACTACGACGTGATCCCCAATGTCGTCTACACCTATCCGGAACTCGCTTCCGTCGGCAAAAGCGAGGAGGAGCTGAAAGCGGCCGGCATCGCCTACAATGTCGGGAAGTTCCCGTTCACGGCGAACGGCCGCGCCAAGGTCAACAAACAGACCGAAGGCTTTGTGAAAGTGCTGGCCGACGCGAAAACCGACCGCGTGCTCGGCGTGCATATTCTCGGCCCCGACGCCGGCAATATGATCGCGGAAGCCGCCGTCGCGATGGAGTTCGGCGCGTCGTCCGAGGACATCGCGCGCACCTGCCACGCCCACCCGACGCTATCCGAGGCGGTGAAGGAAGCCGCGCTCGCCGTGGAGAAGCGGGCGATCCATGTGTGAACCCGGACGCGGCGCATCGTGGAGCCGTGCGCCGCTGATCCGGGGCCGAGCTACACTCTGGGTTCCGGGTCTGCAGCGCGCCACATGGCGTCTGCTGCGCTGCGCCCGGGAAACGATTATCGTCGGCCTCGGCGCGTGAACCCGGGCCGCAATCGCCTATGCTCAACCGCATGCGCGCCATAACCCGCCCGTTCTGGATCCTGCTCGCCCTCGTCTTCCTGTTCGAGGCGTGGCTGTGGGAGCATCTGCGCCCGCTCGTCGCGTGGATCGTCGACCGCATCGCCTGGGCGCAGCTGAAGGCCCGCGTCGCCGCTGCGATCGAGCACCTGCCGCCCTATCCGACGCTGCTCGTCTTTCTCGTGCCGGTCGCGCTGCTGCTGCCGGTAAAGTTCCTCGGCCTGTGGATGCTGGCGCACGGCTCGTGGCTCGGCGCCATGGCGACGCTCGGCCTCGCCAAGGTGGTGAGCATGGGCGTCACCGCCTTCATTTTCGACGTGACGCGGCCGAAGCTGTTGCAGCTCCCCTGGTTCCGCTGGCTCTATGAGCATGTGCTCGACTGGCTCGCCCGCGCGCATGCGCTGATCGATCCGATCAAGGCCGAGATCAAGGCGTGGATGCGGCGCGAATTGCGGCCGATCCGCCGCCGTCTGCGGCGGCTCGCCTGGCTCCTGCGGCCGGGCCGTCCGGGCCGGTTCCTGCGACGGCTCGCGCGCACTCGCCGGCGCATGCATGCAGGCGTTCCGGCGACGCCAGGGCCGGCTGAATGAGCGTTGGCAAACGACAGCGCTTGTTCGTTCGGTTGATCCCCCCGCTCATTCCCGCGACAGCGGGAATCCAGTTTCTTCGGCCACCCTGGGTCCCCGCTCGCGCGAGGACGAGCGGATTGTCCCAGTGCTTCAACTCGTCTGGTTTGCGCGTTTTCACGCGCGCGGATGCGCGCTCCGGTACACTTCGATCAGCCGCTCGCTGTCGATGCCGGTGTAGATCTGCGTCGTCGACAGCGAGGCGTGGCCGAGCAGTTCCTGGATCGCGCGCAGATCGCCGCCGCGCACGAGCAGGTGCGTCGCGAAGGAATGGCGCAGGGCATGCGGGGTCGCCGTGTCGGGCAGGCCGAACGCGCCGCGCAGTCGCTGCATCGCGAGCTGGATGATGCGGGGCGACAGCGGCCCGCCCTTCGCGCCGACGAACAGCGGCCCGTCCGCCGGCAGGTCGTAGGGGCAGAGCGCGGCGTAATCCGCGATCGCCTGCAGAACCTGCATGAGCACCGGGACCATGCGGCGCTTGTCGCCCTTGCCGGTCACGACGATCACGTCGCCTTCGCCGGGGGCAGCCACATCCTTGCGCTTCAGGCCGAGCGCCTCGGAAATGCGCAGGCCCGAGCCATACAGCAGCGCGAGCACGGCGGCGTCGCGCGCGAGCACCCAGGGTTCGCGCTCCTCGCCGGCGCGCAGATCGGTGTCGGCGATGCGCTTGGCGGCGGCGATCGTCAGCGGTTTCGGGAGTGTCTTGGCGATTTTGGGCGCGCGCACCGCGGACAGCGCGCCGATCTCGCCCTTGCCCTCGCGATCGAGAAAACGGGCGAAGGACCGCACGCCCGCGAGCGCGCGCATCAGCGAGCGGCTGGAGATTCCGTCGGCGCGCCGCGCCGCCATGAAGGCGCGCACATCGGCCGGCGCAAGCGCGGTCAGGCTCGCGAGCGAGGGGCGTTCGCCGAGGTGATAGGCAAGGAAGGCGAGGAACTGGTGCGCGTCGCGCTGATAGGCTTCGACCGTCTTGGCCGACATGCGCCGCTCGGCGGACAGATGCGCGAGCCAGCGCACAAGCTCCGCCGCAACGTCAGGGGAGGTGAACGGCAGCGCAACTTCGCCCATTGCACTGCCGCTTGCGCGGCCGGATTTTCCTTCAACCTTCCTTGCAGGGCGGCGCTGTTGCACTTGGCGCGCCGCCGGCTCCCCCTCTCCCCGCTTGCGGGGCGAGGGTCGGGGTGAGGGGCTGTTCAATACTGACGCCCCCTCACCCGGATTCCGCGCTGGCCGCGCGGAATCCGACCTCTCCCCGCAGGCGGGGAGAGGTGCAGGCCGACCCGGCCTCCCCCCTCGAGGAGGAGGTGGTGAGCTTGTCCCCGCACGCTTTGCTCGCGCGCCTCCCCCTACGCCGGGGATGCCTTTTCGACCCGATCCCGCCATGCCCGTAATTCGCCGATTCCGTTGCGGCCGGCCTGATACTATCTCCCTTATCGCACCCCCTTCGTTTACCATTTCTTAACTCGGGCCGACGGACAGGCATGACCAAGCGGATTCTCGACGTGCTGGTCCCGGTCGCGCTCGACCATGCCTATTCCTATCGCGCCCCGGACAACGTCACCCTTGCGCCCGGCGATCTCGTGACGGTTCCGCTCGGCCCGCGCGAATGCACCGGCGTGGTCTGGGGCGAGCAGGAAACGCCCGATCAGCGGCTCGATAACCGGCTGAAGGATATCACCTACCGGCTCGACATTCCCCCGCTGCGGGGGGAGCTGCGCCGCTTCATCGATTGGGTCGCCGACTACACGCTGTCGCCGCGGGGCATGGTGCTGCGGATGGCGCTGCGCATGGGCGAAACGCTCGGGCCGGAGCGGGCGCGCATCGGGGTGCGTCTCGCCGGCCCTTCGCCCGCCCGCATGACCGGCGCGCGCGCGCGTGTGCTGGCGCTGCTCGCCGACGGCCTCGTGCGGAGCAAAGGCGAAGCCGCCGAAGAGGCGGGCGTTTCTCCCGGCGTGATCGACGGCCTGATCGACGAGGGCACGCTCGAGGCCTTGCCGTTCCCGCCCGAGCCGGTCGCGCGCGCGCCCGTTCCCGATTTCCGCACCCCGGAATTCGCGCCGGCGCAGGGCGCCGCGGCGGCGGCGTTGCGGCAGACCGTCCAGGACGGCGGCTACTCGGTCACGCTGCTCGACGGCGTCACCGGCTCGGGCAAGACCGAGGTCTATTTCGAGGCGGCGGCGGAGACGATGCGGCGCGGCCGGCAGGCCCTCATTCTGATGCCGGAAATTGCGCTCACCGCCCAATTCCTCGACCGCTTCGCCGCGCGTTTCGGCGTGCGGCCGGCGGAATGGCATTCCGAGCTGTCTCCGCGCAAGCGCGCGCGCACCTGGCGCGCGGTGTCCGCGGGCGAAGCGAGCGTGGTCGCGGGCGCGCGCTCGGCGCTGTTTCTGCCCTTCGCCGATCTCGGCCTCATCATCGTCGACGAAGAGCATGACCCTGCCTACAAGCAGGAGGACGGCGTGCGCTATCACGCCCGCGACATGGCGGTGGTCCGCGCCCATGTCGCGCAGATCCCGATCGTGCTCGCGTCCGCGACGCCCTCGGTCGAAACCGAGGTGAATGCCCGGCGCGGGCGCTACCGGCGGCTCGCTCTGCCGGAGCGCTTCGGCGGCCAGACTTTGCCCGTCGTCGAGGCGATCGACCTCACCGGCGAGGGGCCGCCACGCGGCCGGTTCATCGCGCCCAGGCTGGCGGAAGAGGTCACGCTCGCGCTCGAACGGGGGCAGCAGGCGCTGCTCTTTCTCAACCGGCGCGGCTATGCGCCCCTCACGCTCTGCCGCGCCTGCGGCTACCGGTTCGCCTGTCCGAACTGCGATGCCTGGCTGGTCGATCACCGTTTCCGACGGCGGCTCGTGTGCCACCATTGCGGCTTCGCTATGCCGCACCCGCCGGCGTGCCCGAACTGCCAGGCGATCGATTCGTTCGCCTCCTGCGGCCCCGGCGTGGAGCGGCTCGCGGAAGAGGTCGCGATGCTGTTCCCCGACACGCGCCTGCTCGTGATGTCGAGCGATCTCGTCACCTCGGTCGACCGGCTGCGCGATGAGTTGCGCGACATCGAGGAGGGGCGCGTCGACATCGTGATCGGCACACAGCTGGTCGCCAAGGGACACCATTTCCCCAAGCTCAACCTGGTCGGCATCGTCGACGCCGATCTCGGGCTCGCCAATGGCGACCCGCGCGCAGTCGAGCGCACCTTCCAGCTTCTGCACCAGGTGGCCGGCCGCGCCGGCCGCGAGGAAGGGCGTGGCCTGGCGCTGATCCAGACGCACCAGCCGGACCATCCAGTGATGCGCGCGCTGATCGCGGGCGACCGCGAAGCGTTCTATGCGAACGAGATTGCCGCGCGCGAGCAGGCCCAGTATCCTCCGTTCGGGCGACTGGCGAGCCTGATCGTCAGCGCCGGCGACCGCGCCGCGGCCGAGGGCCATGCGCGCAAGCTCGCCGGGGCGGCCCCGCGCGACGAGCGTGTGCGCGTACTCGGCCCGGCGGAGGCGCCGATCGCCGTGGTGCGCGGACGCCATCGCTTCCGCATCCTGGTGCGTTCGCCGCGCGGCTTCGACCTCTCCGCCTATCTGCGGCGCTGGCTCGCCGCGGCGCCCAAGCCGACCGGCGGCATCAAGCGCGAGATCGATGTTGACCCGATGAGTTTCTTGTGATGCAGCAGCGCCCGGCTGCTATCGTCATAACCGGGCTAACCGGCAAGTCTCAAACGGATTGCGTTCCGTGTTGCGCGCCTTCAATCGGCGTTGGCGCGCGCGCGGCGCTTCTTAAACCATGGAGGGCGCAACCATGCTGCGGAAATTGCGCTTGCTATCTGGAACACTCTGCCTGCTTGCCGTTGTCTCGTTCCCTGCGGAACCCGCCGACACGCTCAAGCCGCCCACCGGCCATCGGCGCTGGTTTCACGTCAACACGATGATTGTCGAAAAAGCGAGTCCGCTATTCGCGTCACTCGGCGGAATGCACAATGTCTGCGTCAACTCGGTGGGAGAGACTGCGCTCAAGAAGGGCGGTCCGTATCCCAACAAGACCATATGCACGACGGTGAGGAATTGAGGGACGGCTGTGGCGAGAAACGAGCGATTCACGTAGCAAATCGGTGTTCGAACGAATTGCGATCTGAATCAGCCCTCCGCCACAGCCGCCATGAACGACGATACGCTGCTTCCC
>DASUPI010000145.1:0-2164 GCA_036281135.1 Rhodoplanes sp.
ATCAATCACGAGACGCACCGCATCTCGCTCGGCATGAAGCAGCTGCAGCCCGATCCCTGGCAGGGGATCGAGGCGAAATATCCGGTCAGCATGCGCCTGACGGGGCGGGTCACCAACATCACCGACTACGGCGCCTTCGTCGAGCTCGAGCCCGGCATCGAAGGTCTGATCCACGTCTCGGAGATGTCCTGGACCAAGAAGAACGTGCATCCGGGCAAGATCGTCTCCACCTCGCAGGAGGTGGAGGTGCAGGTGCTCGAGGTCGATCCGGTCAAGCGCCGCATCTCCCTTGGTCTCAAGCAGACCATGCGCAATCCCTGGGAGGTGTTCGTCGAGAAATATCCGCCCGGCTCCGTGGTCGAAGGCGAGGTCAAGAACAAGACCGAGTTCGGGCTGTTCCTTGGTCTCGACGGCGACGTCGACGGCATGGTGCATCTCTCCGATCTCGACTGGAAACGGCCGGGCGAGCAGGTGATCGAGGAGTTCAAAAAGGGCGACAAGGTCAGGGCGCAGGTGCTTGACGTCGACGTCGAAAAGGAGCGCATCTCGCTCGGGATCAAGCAGCTCGAAGGCGATCCGTTCGCGGAAGCGAGCGACGTACGCAAGGGCGCCGTGGTGACCTGCGAGGTGACCGAGGTCAAGGAGGGCGGCCTCGACGTCAAGATCGTCGGCACCGACCTCGCCGCCTTCATCAAGCGTTCGGAGCTCGCCCGCGAGCGCTCGGACCAGCGGCCGGACCGTTTCGCCGTCGGCCAGAAGGTGGACGCCCGCGTCACCCAGTTCGACCGCAAGTCCCACAAGGTGCAGGTCTCGATCAAGGCGCTGGAAGTCGCCGAGGAAAAAGAGGCCATAGCCCAGTACGGCTCGTCAGATTCGGGTGCGACTCTGGGCGATATTCTCGGCACCGCGCTCAAGCGCGCGACCGAAAAGAAGGAGTAGGGCTGGTCAGGCGCCCGTGGCACGCGACCGCTATCCCGCCCGTGGAAAGCCGATATCCGCCGCCGTCGTTCGGCGGATATCGCCGCCCTCATTCGAGGAGATGACCGATGTCGCTTGACGCCGATGCGATCGTCGATCGCCGCCGCATGCGTCGCAAGCTGACGTATTGGCGGGTGGTGGCCGTCCTGGTCGCTATTGTGGCGATCGTCGTGGTCGCAGCGGCGCTGCAGGGCCGCGGCGGGGTCGGTCTGACCGGGCCGGTCTCCGCCCAGATCGCCCGCATAAGCGTCCGCGGCCTCATCCGCGGCGACCTCGAACGCGTGGAAGCGCTCGACCGGCTGGCGAAATCGCGCGCCGCCCGCGCCGTCATCGTCCATATCGACAGCCCGGGCGGCACCACGGCGGGCGCCGAGCAGCTCCACACGGCGCTGCGTCAGCTCGCCGCGCGGAAACCGGTGGCGATCGTCGTCGACGGCATGGCCGCCTCGGGCGGCTATATCGCCGCGATGGCGGGCGACCACATCGTGGCGCAGGGCAACTCGATCGTCGGCTCGATCGGCGTGTTGTTCCAGTACCCCAAATTGGGAGAGCTCCTGAACAATCTGGGCGTGAAGGTCGAGGAGATAAAATCGTCGCCGCTCAAGGCGGTGCCGAACCTTTTTGAGCCGACCACGCCGGAGGCGCGCGAAGCGATCAGGTCATTGGTGATGGACTCCTATGGCTGGTTCCGCGGAATGGTCCGCGAGCGCCGCGGGCTCGACGGGGCGGCGCTCGACAAAGTGGCGGACGGGCGGGTCTTCACCGGTCGGCAGGCGCTCGACCTCAAACTGGTGGATGCGATCGGCTACGAACAGACGGCGGTAGACTGGCTGGTCAAGACCAAGGGGGTCGATGCGAGCCTCCCGGTTCGCGATTGGGAGCTGCGCGCCCCGCTGCGGGACCTGCCCTTCCTGCATCTCGGGCAAGCGCTCCTCCATGCGGTCGGCCTGGATGCGCTCGCCCGGCGCATCGAAGAAATGGGCACGGTCCAGGCATTTGAGCGGCTCAACCTTGACGGTCTTCTGGCGCTTTGGCACCCTCAAATGACGAACTAGGCGGCGCATCCGCGCGCTGGCGATCTGCGCGGGTGGGTTCATATAGTCGGTCGCGTCGTTGCTCGGCGGAAACGACAGATGATTAAATCTGAACTTGTTGCGCGCATTGCGGCGCAGAACCCACACCTTTA
>DASUPI010000146.1:0-3493 GCA_036281135.1 Rhodoplanes sp.
GAAGCGGCGTCATTCCGCGCCGGCCGACTGCGGGGCGCTGTCTGCGGGGGCTGCCGACGCCGGCTTTTTCCGCGCCTTCCGCCATTCCTCCAGCCGCTGCAGCACGACGAAGAACGACGGGACGAACAGCACCGCGAGGCAGGTCGAGGCGATCATGCCGCTGAACACGCAAATGCCGAGCGAGACGCGCGCCGTCGCGCCGGCGCCCGTCGCCGTCACCAGCGGGACGACGCCGAGAATGAAGGCGATCGAGGTCATCAGGATCGGACGAAAGCGCGTCCGCGCAGCCGCGACCGCGGCCTCGAGGATCGGTATCCGGTCGAGCATCCGCCGCTCGCGCGCGACCTCGACGATCAGGATCGCGTTCTTGGCGGAGAGGGCGATCAGCAGCATGAGCCCGATCTGCGTATAGAGATTGTTGGCGAGCCCGAGGCTCGTGAGCGCGATCACCGGACCGAGCAGCGACAGCGGCACGGCGAGGATGACCGAGAGCGGCGCCAGCCAGCTTTCGTATTGTCCGGCGAGGCAGAGATAGACCAGCAGCATCGCGAGCGCGAACGCGTAGTAGAGCTGGTTGCCGACGATCTTCTCCTGATACGACATCCCCGACCATTCGAATGCGGCGCCCGGCGGCAAGGTCTGCGTTGCGATCTGCTCCATCAGGGCGAGCGATTCGCCCGAGCTGAAGCCGGGCGCGGGCGATCCCGCGATCGTCGACGACAGATACAGATTGAACAGGCTGATCAGCGAAGGACCCACGACGGGCTGAATTTGCGCGAGCGCTCCGATCGGGACCATGTTCCCGTCCTCGCTGCGCACATAAAGCTTCAGGATGTCGGCCGGCAGCAGGCGGAACTGCGAGTCGGCCTGCACATAGACCTGGAAGGTGAGGCCGAATTTGTTGAACTGGTTCACATAGCTCGACCCGAGATAGGAGGCGACGGTCGCGAACACGTCGCCGACCGAGACCTTCAGCGTCTCCGCTTTGGCGCGGTCGACCAGCAGCCGGAGCTGCGGCACGTCGGCGCGGAAGGAGGTGACCAGGCGGCGCAGCGCCGACTGGCTGTTGCCTTCCTCGATGATCGTATTCGTCAGGCGCAGCAGCTTCGCGTAGTCGAAGCTGCCGTCGCGCAACTCGACCTGCATGGTGAAGCCGCCGGAATTCCCGATTCCCTGAATCGGCGGCGGCGCCAGAACAAACCCCACGCCGTCGGACAGTCTGCTCACCCGGCCCTGCAGGGCTTCAAGGATGGAGCGCAAATCCTGCCCCTTCGCCTCTCCGCGGACGCCCCAGTCCTTGAGGATGACATAGGCGAGCCCCGCATTGGCGAGCGACGCATTGTTGTCGAGCACGGAAATGCCGGAGATCGCGATCACCTGCTCCACGCCGGGCGTTTCGCGGGCAATCGAGGTGACCTCGTCCAAGGCGGCGCCGGTTCGTTCGAGCGAAGCCCCGTCCGGGAGCTGGACGCCGACCAACACATAGCCCTGATCCTCGTTGGGGATGAACGCCGTGGGCAGACGCGCGATTCCCCAAACGCCGAGCGCGCTGATCAGGAGCGCGAGCACGACCATCGCCCCCCTCACATGCACCATGCGGCCGATCAGGGCCGAGTAGCGCGCCTCCGTCCAGCCATAGACGCGGTTGAACCAGCGGTAAAACAGGTTGCGCCGTTCCAGCGGGACGGGCGGGCGCAGCCACAGCGCGCATTGCGTCGGCTTCAGCGTGGCGGCGTTGATCGCGCTGATGAGCGCGGTTGCCGCGATCACCAAAGCGAACTGCGCGAACATCTGGCCGGTCAGCCCGGGAAGGAACGCGGCGGGGATGAACACCGACATCAGCACGAGCGTGATGCCGATGATCGGCCCGAACAATTCGTTCATCGCCTTGACGGCGGCGTCATGGCCCGACATCCCGCGTTCGATGTGGTGGGCCACGCCCTCCACGATGACGATCGCGTCGTCGACGACGATGCCGATCGCGAGCACGACCCCGAACAGCGTGGACAGGTTGACGGTGAATCCGAGCGCGGCCATCGCGGCGAAGGTGCCGATGATGGTCACCGGGATGGTCGTGGCCGGGACCAGCGTCGCGCGCCAGTCCTGCAGGAACACGAGGATCACCAGCAGCACGAGGACGCCGGCTTCCACCAGGGTCTTGTAGACCTCGTTGATCGAGGTCTTCACGAATTTGGTCGTGTCGAACGGGACGCTGTATTCCAGCCCCCCGGGGAAGGCGCGGGCGAGCTGCGCCATCTTGGCTTCGACGCGCTTGGCGACGTCGAGCGCGTTTGCCTCGGGCGTCTGGAAGATCGCCAGTCCCGCCGATTCGCGGCCGTTCAGGCGGAAAAACTGCGAATATGTCTGCGCCCCGAGTTCGACCCGCCCGACATCCTTCAGCCGCGTGATCCGTCCGCCCTGGCCCGGCTCCGTCTTGACGATGATATTGGCGAATTGTTCGGGCGCGTCGAGCCGTCCCTGAATGTCGATCGTGTACTGGAAGTCCTGGCTCTTCGGCGCCGGCGGCGCGCCGACCTGGCCGGCCGCGACCTGCTGGCTCTGCTGCTTGACGACCTCGATGACATCTTTCGGCACGAGGCCGCGCGCGTACAGCTTCTGCGGGTCCATCCACACCCGCATCGCATACTGGCCGACGCCGAACACGTTGACATTGCCGACGCCGGGCACGCGCTCCAGCTCGTTCACCAGATTGATGGTCGCGTAATTGCTCATGAACAGGCTGTCGTAGCGGTCGCTCGGGGAGCCGAGCGCGACGATCTGCAGAATCGCGGTCGACTTCTTCTGGACGACGACGCCCTGCGCCTGCACCTGGGAGGGCAGGGAGGCGAGCGCCGCGGAGACGCGGTTCTGGACGAGCACCTGCGCGAAATCGAGATTGGTGCCGATGGCGAACGTGACGGTCAGGACATAGGTGCCGTCGGTCGCGCTCGTCGACTGCATGTACAGCATGTTCTCCACGCCGTTGACCTGCAGCTCGATCGGAAGCGCAACGGTGTCGACCACGGTCTGCGCGCTCGCGCCGGGATAGCGGGTCGTCACCTGCACCGTCGGCGGCACGACATTCGGATATTGCGATACCGGCAAAGCGAACAGCGCGACCGCGCCGATCAGCACGAACAGGATCGCCAGGACATTGGCGAGCACGGGGCGTTCGATAAAAAATTTCGAGATCATCGGGCTGGCTCCGACGCGGTCACTTCGCCGCCGCGGGAGCGGGCGCGATCGAAGCGATCGTCGTCGTCTGCGGCGCGACCTTCCGGCCAGGGATCGCCCGCTGAATGCCGGCGACGACCACGCGGTCGTCCGGCTTCAGTCCCGACTGGATCAGCCTGAGTTCGCCGAACTGCTGGCCGATCTGCACCTTGCGCTGCTCGACCACGTCGTTCTTGTCGAGCACCAGGAGATAGCGGCCCTCCTGGTTCTGGCCGAGCGCCCGATCCGGCACGAGCAGCGCATTCTCCTCGACCCGTCC
>DASUPI010000147.1:0-6192 GCA_036281135.1 Rhodoplanes sp.
GAGCATGCCCCACACCGCCACCGGCATGACGAGGTTGCGCGCAACCGTCGACACGGCGACGGGAAGGTTGAAGGAGATGCGCCGGCTGTAAAGGATGATGCCCGAGGCGAACAACGCTGCGCCGCCCGTCGCCTTGCCCAGTAGAACCAAGGACTCGCGAAAGACGGCTGGAATGTCCAAGTCGAGCAGCATGATCACGAAGGCGAGGATCGGCGCCCAGACGATCGGCTGCTTGAGCGTCGCGAGCACATGATCGAGCGCAGACTTGCGTTCGCCTTGCGCGGCATTCGTCTGCGCGGCGCCGAGCGACAGCAGGATCATGCACGCGGGAAGCTGCACGACATTCAGGACGAGGCCGCTGACCGCCACGGGAATCGTGGCGGCGACGTCGCCGAACAGATAGCCGAGCACTGGGAAACCGACGAAGGCGACCGACGGCGCTCCGATCGCGAGCGCCTGGAGCGATGCGGTCATCAGATCGCGGCCGCACAAGAATCGCGCGATCAGCAAAGGGACGAAGAACCCCAGGATCATGGCGATGACGATGACCGCGGCGAGCGACGCATCGGCCGTCAGCTGACCGCGCGGTACAGCCGCCATGCCGGCGAACAAGAGCATCGGCAGCGCGTACAGCATGACCATGCGGTTGAGCACGGTCGCCTGCTTGGCGTCGAAGTCGTGGTGCCACCCGGCGACGACGCCCATCAACAGCGTCACGATCACGGGCAGCAGCGCGCCGATCACCGTCATGAACACGGGGCGAGCCTCCTCTTGCAGTCAAGACCGCGCCGGCAGAACCAAGCCTACCGCACCGCAATCGGCTCGGCGCTCGCAATATCGATAAGCCGGAACTGCACGCGCTCCACCCCCTGCCAGCGGTCGAGCGCGAGGCAGCCCGCCGCGTGCACGCTGCGCCCGCGGTTGTCCATGAGCGCGCGCCCGAGCGCCTGTCCCGCCGCGCGAAAGGCGATCGCCTCGACCGCCGCGCCGTCGTTCGCCTTGACGCGCGCGCGGATATGCGCTTGTCCCACTTCCTCGACATAGACGAGCGTGTGCGCGGGCAGCGCGAGGACCGGCTCGGGATTGCCGGCGCCATAGGGGCCGGCGCGCGCAATCACGTGGCAGAGCTCGGGCGTGACGGCGGCGGCGGCAACGGCCGCGTCGACGAGGAGCGCGGAGTCGCGCCGCGCAGCCTCGACCGGTCCCGCGAGCGCCTCTTCCAGAAACGCGCGAAAGCCGGCGAACGCGTCTTTGCGCAATGTGACGCCGGCCGCCATCGCATGGCCACCGCCCTTGATGAGCAGGCCTTCGGCGACCGCGCGCTTGACGGCGCGTCCGAGATCGACGCCCGCGATCGAACGCCCCGATCCCGTGCCCTTGTCGCCCGGTTCGAGCGCGATTGCGAAAGCCGGGCGGCCGAACCGCTCCTTCAGCCGAGCGGCGACGAGCCCGACCACGCCCGGGTGCCAGTTCGCCGCCGCGGTGACGATGACCGCGCCTTTCTCTTCGATGCCGAGCGCCGCCATCGCCTCGGCCTCGGCCTCCGCGACCGCCGCCTGTTCGATCGCCTGGCGCTCGCGGTTGAGCCGATCGAGCTCGGCCGCGATCCGGCCCGCCTCGACCGGATCGTCGAGCATCAGGAGCCGCGCGCCGAGATCGGCCCGTCCGATCCGCCCGCCCGCATTGATGCGCGGACCGAGCAGGAAGCCGAGATGCCACGGCTCGGGCGGCCCGGACAGGCGGGCGATGTCCATCAGCGCGGTCAGGCCGATCCGCTCGCGGCGGCGCATCGCGATGAGGCCCTTCCTGACAAAGGCGCGGTTGAGCCCGGTCAGCGGCGCCATATCCGCGACCGTGCCGAGCGCGACGAGATCGAGATATTCGAGCAGATCGGATTCCGGCCGCGCCGCCGACCAGAAACCGCGCCGGCGCAGCTCGCGGTTGGTCGCGACCACCGTCATCATAACGAGCCCGACGGCGGCGAGCTGGCCGAGGCCTGAGACATCGTCGAGCCGGTTGGGATTGACGACCGCGACGGCAGGCGGCAGCGTCTCGTCGGCGAGGTGGTGGTCGATGACGATCACGTCGACGCCGAGCCGTTGCGCCTCCACGAGCGGCTCGACGCTTGTCGTGCCGCAGTCGACGGCGACGATCAGGCGCGCCCCGCGCTCCGCCAGCGCGCGCACCGCCTCGACATTCGGCCCGTAGCCTTCGAACAGGCGGTCGGGGATATAGACGATGGGATCGAGTCCGGCGCGTCGCAGGAAAAGCGCGGCAAGCGCGCTCGCGGTGGCGCCGTCGACATCGTAGTCGCCGAACACCGCGACGCATTCGCCGCGCTCGGCCGCGTCGGCAAGCCGCGTCGCGGCTGCTTCCATCGCTGTCAGGACATGCGGGTCTGGCATCAGCCGGCGGATCGCCGGGTCGAGATAGGTTTCGACCGCGTCCGCCTCGACGTCGCGCCCGGCGAGGATGCGGGCGAGCAGCTCCGGAACGTCGCAGCGCTGGACGATCGCAAGCGCGCGCTGCGTGCCGCGCTCATCGAGCCGGTCGCGCCAGGCGCGGCCGGTCGCCGAGCGCTCGACGCCGAGAAAGGCGCGCGCGTGCAGGTGAGCCGTTAGGACGTCTCTCAGCATGCATTATGCGTGGGCTGACTACCCACCCGTTTCAAGCAAATGTCAGATAATGGCTGATGGGTGACGGTGTCATTCCGGAAGCCGAGCGAAGCGAGGCTGTCCGGAATCCATTACCCCTTCTCTGGAACATGAATTCCGAGCTCGCCGCTACGCGGCGCCCCGGGATGACAAACCGGCGGACGGCGCGACCGGCCCCGCCCTCACTCCATCTGGAATTTGTCGGTCTTGCGGTGCTCGGCGCGGATCCAGCGGATCGTGCCCGTGGTCGAGCGCATCGCCACCGTCTCGGTCTCGATCACGCCCGGGCGGAAGCGCACCCCGCGCAGCATCGAGCCGCTCACGATGCCGGTCGCCGCAAACACGCAATCGCCGTGCGCCAGATCTTCCAGTACGTATTTCTTCTTCGGGTCGCGAAGGCCGAGCCGACGCGCCTGCGCGCGCTTGGATTCGTTGTCGAGGATGAGCCTTCCCTGGAACTGGCCGCCGATGCAGCGCAGGGCGGCGGCGGCGAGCACGCCTTCGGGCGCTCCGCCGACGCCGAGATAGATGTCGACCCCGGTCGTCTCCGGATCGGCCGTGTGGATCACGCCAGCGATATCGCCGTCGCTGATGAGCTGCACCGCCGCGCCGGTCCGCCGCACGGCGGCGATCAGATCGGCATGGCGCGGCCGGTCGAGGATCAGCGCGGTGATTTCGTTCGCCTTCACCCCCTTCGCCATCGCGAGCGCGTGGATATTGTGCTCGGGCTTGGCGTCGAGATCGACGATGCCCGCCGGATAGCCCGGGCCGATCGCGATCTTGTCCATATAGACATCGGGCACGTTGAGGAGCGCGCCGTCCTCGCTCATCGCCATTGCGGTGACCGCGCCGGGCAGCGCCTTGGCGCACAGGGTCTTGCCTTCGAGCGGGGCGACGGCGATGTCGACCTTCGGTCCCTTGCGGGCCCCGACCTGCTCGCCGACGAACAGCATCGGCGCCTCGTCGCGCTCGCCCTCGCCGATGACCACGCTGCCCGCGAAAGGAAGCCGGTTGAGCTCGCGCCACATGGCTTCGACCGCCGCCTGGTCGGCCGCCTTCTCATTGCCGCGCCCGCGCCACTTGGCGGCGGCGACCGCGGTTCGCTCGGTCACCCGGACGATCTCGATGGAGACGACACGGTCCATCGTCTCCCGCTGAGCGGCGGCGATCGAAGCACGCGGGACCCTGGCAAGCTCGCTCGCGCTCACGACTTAGGTTTCCTTCCCCTGAGAGCGGGCCGGCATGGCCGCCGACCTCGTTAATTCTTTTCGATCCGGATCACTTGCGGACGTCCAGCAATGACGCCACGATTTTTAATTTCGCGCAAGGCTTTGTGAACGGCATCTTCGGTTGTCGCATAGGTCACGAGGATGACTGGCGCGGGCGAATGCGGACTTTTCGGGTCGTCGCCGCCATGCGGCTCCGCATTGCGATGACGCTGAACGATCGATTCGAGCGAGATTTGCTCGTCGGCAAGATGACGGGCGATGGTCGCAAAAGTTCCCGGCCGATCGACCGCCAGCAGCCGGATATAATAGCCGCCCTCGTGCCGCTGCATCGGAGCGCGGCTGCTTGCCACGAGCGATGCGGTCGGACGCCCGAACGGGGCCGGCCGCACCCCGCGTGCGATATCGCCGAGGTCGGAGACCACGGCGGAGGCGGTCGCCGCCCCGCCCGCCCCGGGGCCGACCAGCGTGATCGGCGCGATGCCCTCGGCATCGATCGAGACGGCATTCGTCACGCCCATGACCTCCGCGAGCGGCGAACCGAGCCGAACCATGGTCGGATGCACCCGCTGCTCGATTCCCTCTTCGGTGCGCACCGCGACCCCGAGCAGCTTGATGCGGTAGCCGAGCTCGGCGGCGGCCGCGAGGTCCTCCGGCGTTATCGAGGAAATCCCTTCAACAAAAACGGCTTCGGGGTTGACCTTGATGCCGAAAGCGAGGCTCGCAAGGATGGAAAGCTTCTGCGCCGTGTCATAGCCTTCCACGTCGAACGTGGGATCGGCTTCGGCATAGCCCAGTCGTTGTGCATCTTTAAGACAGTCGGCGAAGGGAAGCTTGTCCTGCTCCATCCGCGTGAGGATGTAGTTGCAGGTGCCGTTGAGGATTCCGTAGACGCGATCGAAGGCGTTGCCGGCCAGTCCTTCGCGCAGCGTCTTCACGATCGGGATGGCGGCGCCCACCGCTGCCTCGAAGTCGAGGGCGGCTCCGCTCTCCTCGGCGAGCCCGGCAAGCGCGACGCCGTGGCGCGCGAGCAGCGCCTTGTTCGCGGTCACCACGGATTTTCCTGCCTTGAGCGCCGCTTCGATCGCGCTTTTCGCCGGATCGCCGTCCCCGCCCATCATTTCGACGAACACGTCGACCTCCGGATCGCGCGCAAGCGCCACGGGATCGCTCGCCCAGCGCAGGGTCCGGGAGCCGAGATCGCGCTTCTTGGTGCGCGAGCGCGCGGTCACCGCGACCACCTCGATCGCTCGGCCGCAGCGCAGCGCGAGCGTGTCGGCTTCCTGATCGATGAGACGGGCGACCGCGCTGCCCACCGTTCCAAGCCCGGCCAGACCAATTTTGAGCGGCGCGACCATCTGGTGACCTGCGGGCGGAGTTTTCCTTTGCGATTGTGCGGCTTGGGAGCCGAACCTAGCGCAACTTGGCAAGCGGAACGACGTTGTGCAGCTTCTCCGGGCCGGTCTCAAGAAACCGGCGCAGGTTGCGGGCGGCCTGCCGGATACGCTGCTCGTTTTCGACCAGCGCGATCCGCACGAAGCCCTCCCCGTGCTCGCCGAAGCCGATGCCGGGCGAGACCGCGAGTTCGGCCTTCTCGACGAGCAGCGTCGCGAACTCGATGCTCCCGAGCGTCCGGAAGGCGGGCGGCAGCGGCGTCCAGGCGAACATCGAGGCGCGCGGGGCGGGAATCTCCCAGCCGGCGCGCCCGAAGCTCTCCACCAGCACGTCGCGGCGGCGCTTATAGGTCTCCCGCATCTCGCGGATGCAGTCGTCCGGCCCGTTCAGCGCGGCGGCCGCCGCCACCTGCACGGGGGTGAAGGCGCCGTAATCGAGATAGGACTTCACCCGGGCGAGCGCGCCGATGACCCGCTCATTGCCGACGGCAAAGCCGATGCGCCAGCCGGGCATGGAAAACGTCTTCGACATCGAGGTGAATTCGACCGCGACGTCCATCGCGCCGGGGACCTGGAGGATCGAGGGGGGCGGATTGCCATCGAAATAGACCTCCGCATAGGCGAGGTCGGAGAGCACAATCAGCCCGTGCCGTTTCGCGAAGGCGACGACATCCTTGTAGAAGTCGAGGTCGACCACATAGGCAGTGGGATTGGCCGGGTAGCAGACGACGAGCGCAGTGGGCTTGGGGATCGAGTGGACGACCGCCCGCTCGAGCGCCTCGAACAGGGCCGAGGTCGGCTCGGACGGCACCGAGCGGATCACCCCGCCCGCCATCAGGAAGCCGAAGGCGTGGATCGGATAGCTCGGATTGGGAACCAGCACCACGTCGCCCGGCGCCGTGATCGCCTGCGCGACAT
>DASUPI010000148.1:0-5714 GCA_036281135.1 Rhodoplanes sp.
GAGCTAGGTGACGTCATTGCCTTGTCCAATGCTGATGGTCGTGACGCACTCACCCTACCACGTCAGCGCTGGAGCGCAGCAGACTCGTTGCCTGCGGCGTTGTGCAGATGCGCTGTATTGACTTATTGCAGCGGCGGCTCGTCGTCGGTCCCCCCCTTGGCGAGTTCGATTTCGGTGACGGCGACCAGGATCTCGGCGCGGGTTTTGAGGTCGGGCGCTTCCAACAAGGCCTGCTTTTCCGCCGGCCCGTAGGGCGACATCATCGCAAGCGCGTTCACCAGCGCCTCGTTGGGCGCCTTCTCGATCCCGTCCCAGTCGGCCTTGAGATTGTTCGCCTTCAGGAAATCGCTCAGCGCCGACAGCAGCGACTTGCGGTCGACTGCTTTCTCGCCCTTGCGTGCGACGAAATCGTCGGCGAAGGGGGCGTAGGCGACATGGCACTGACGGTAGGCGGTCGTCACCGGTAGTTCGTGCTCCACCCGGAAGCGACAGATGCCGGTGAGCTGGACGAGGTAGCGTCCGTCGCCCGCCTCGGCCAGCTGGGTGATGCGGCCGACGCATCCGACCTTGTAGAGGTTGGGCTTCTCGTCCGGTCCCGGATTGGCCGTGTCGGGCTGGATCATGCCGATCAGACGATGGCCGCTGCGCAGCGCGTCGTCGATGAGCGCGAGATAGCGCGGCTCAAAAATATTGAGCGGCATCTGCCCGCGCGGCAGCAGAAGCGCGCCGGGCAGAGGAAAAATCGGGATTGTGGCAGGAAGGTCCGCGGGTCCACGATAGACCGCGTTCATAGGCATTGACGGTCTCCGTCGCCACGGAATGCATCACGCATCAGAACGATACCAGCCTCATCCATGCTCACGCAAACAGGATGGAAGAAAGCCGCCGCCGGCCGGCGACCGTCGCCTCGTCAGTCGGCCCCCAAGCTTCGAACAGCTGAACGAGCTGCTTGCGCGCGCCGTCGTCGTTCCATTTGCGGTCGCGCCGCACGATGTCGATGAGGTGGTCGACGGTCTCGATCCGCCGGCCCTTGGCGTTGAGCGCAAGCGCAAGATCAAACCGCGCCTGATGATCGAGCGGATTCTCGGCGACCCTCTTTTCGAGGTCGGCGATTGGGCCGAGCGCCGCGGCCTGCTCGGCGATTTCGAGCGCGGCGCGCGCGGCCGCCACCGGCGCCTCATTGTGCTTGGAGGCGGGGACCATGGCGATCGTCTGCTTGGCCTGATCGAGCGCGCCGGTCTCGATATAGCAGCGCGCGAGACCGGCAAGCGCATGGATATTCGCCGCGTCCTGCGCGAGCACTTGCGCATAGATCTGCGCCGCGCCGGAGGCATCGCCTTCGACCAGAGCCGCATCCGCCGCCTTGAGTAGATCGAGCTCCTCGCCGCCGAGTCTGCTTTGGGTCAGACGCTCAAGGAATGCGGTGACCTGGCCTTCCGGCAGCGCGCCAAGGAAGCCGTCCGCCGGCTGTCCGTTCACGAACGCGATGACCGCCGGAATGGATTGAACCCCCATCTGCCCGGCAATGGCGGGGTGCTCGTCGATGTTCATCTTGCAGAGCTTCACTTTGCCCTTGGCCGCCCGCACGGTCTTTTCCAGAAGCGGCGTGAGCTGCTTGCAGGGACCGCACCAGGGCGCCCAGAAATCGACCAGCACGGGCTGCCGACGCGACTCGTCGATCACGTCCTTCTTGAAGCTCTGGGTTGTCGTATCCTTGACGAGACCATCCGCGGTGACCGTCGCTCCGCCGTCCTGAATCATGCAAATTCCCTGAATTTTACGCGCCGAACCCCACACTCCGCATAAATGGGGGAGCGCCGACCCGGTTGCAATCGCGACCGTTCTTTCAGTTTATTGCGTCATTCCTGCCGAGACCAGCGCTATGCGCGGCGGATGGCCGGTCGCTTCAAGGAAGCGCACCAGGTCCGCGCGTCCGATCGAGGTCGTCATCGTGTTGACGAGCGGATGGTAGTTCAGCGTCTCATGGCTCAGCATGTCCTGGTCGAGCACGACCTCGACGCGGCGCGCGGGGTCGTTGATCGCGGCAAAGGGCGTGACCGCGCCCGGCTCGATCCCCAGCGTCTCGCGCAGGAGATCCGGCGAGCCGAACGAGAAGCGGCCGGCGCCGAGCCGGTAGTGGAGCGATTTCAGGTCGATCGCTGCGTCTTCCAACGCGACGACGAGCAGGAGCGCGCCGCGCTTGTCCTTGAGGAAGAGATTTTTCGTGTGCCCTCCGGGGATTTGCCCGCGCAGGCGACGGGATTCCTCGACGGTGAACAGCGGCGGATGGCTGACGGTTCGATGCCTGATCTCCAGGCGATCGAGAAAAGCGAGCAACTCGTCCGGCGTTGCAGGCATGGCGGCGGAGCGTCTGGTCAGGGATCGGCGCCAATGGACCCTTGCCGGCTGCGCTCGTCAACCCCACTCTGAGTGGCGCTGACACGGCCTGACCGACCGGTTCGACGCCATCGGTTGCCAAGACCGTCCGGTTTGGGTACGAATGCCCGCGGTGGCTTCGCCGCCGGGGCGCGCGGGTGTAGCTCAGGGGTAGAGCACAACCTTGCCAAGGTTGGGGTCGTGGGTTCGAATCCCATCGCCCGCTCCAATTCAATCAAGGAGTTAATCCGAGATAGGAGCGCGCCGCCAAAGCGCGTGTCAGCGGAATGTCCGCGTAATGCTGTTCGGCAGGCGTTCACCGGGCCACCGCCCCCCGGAAACGATCGCGCCGCTGACGCTGGCAACGTCAACGGCGCTGATCAAAGTGGTGCATTGCGAACAAGTGGCACCGATGAAGCTACCGCAGAGGGCCACGCCGCGCAGGCGCTCAATCCGTCCCAGGCCGGGAGTGATAGGGATAATTCTCATACGGCGAGCCAATCCGCCTGCGCCGTGCAAGACGCCTTGCCGGTCATAGCCGGCAGATTCCAGAAGAACAGTCGAGAAGTCATCCGCGCCGAGTTGCGCACCTTCAAGGGCGTTCAGCTCGCGGACTTCCGCGTCATGGCGCTCGCCAACGGTTGCGAGATTGCGACCAAGTCCGGGTTCTCGATCGGGATCGAGCAATTGCCCGGTCTTGGAGAGTTGGTCACCCGCGCGCTCACTGAGGTCCGCGCCCGTGGCTTGTTCAAGGGGAGGCGCACATGAGCCTCCCTCTTTGCACCGGCCAAGCGGGTCGCGCCCCGCTCGCCGAGCGCGGATACGACCTTTACGAGACGCCCGCAGAAGCAATTGACGCGCTGGTCAGCATCGAGAAACTGCCTTATCGGCTGTGGGAGCCCGCCTGTGGACGCGGCGCGATCGTCCGAGTGCTGCGGGAGGCCGGCCACGAGGTCATCGCAACTGATCTCGTCGACTACGGCTGCCCCGACAGTACCGCCTGCGTCGATTTCCTTGTAGAGCGGCGTGCGCCGGCCGGTGTCGAAGCGATCGTCACAAATCCGCCGTACAAGGTCGCCAGCAAGTTCGTCGAACACGCGCTCCGGCTTGTCCCGCGCGTGGTCATGCTGCTCCGCCTCGCCTTCCTCGAATCCGAACGCCGCGCCCCTATCCTCGATTGCGCGCGGCTCGCCCGTGTTCATGTGTTTCGCCGCCGGCTGCCCATGATGCACCGGGACGGCTGGGCCGGGCCGCGCACAACCTCCTCGATCGCCTTCGCCTGGTTTGTCTGGGACGCGAACTACAGCGGGCCTTGCGAGTTGCGCCGAATCGGTTGGAAACCGCGGCCGGCTGCGCGCCACTCGGGCAGGCCATTCTCGAGCCGGCGCACCTTGAACCCGCGCGCGCGTAGCGCCGCGACAGCCTCGTAGGACAGGACGCAGTATGGTCCGCGGCAATAGGGGATTAGGCGACAAATCAGTCGCTTGTCAAACCAAACGGCGGCTCCGAGCAACGCGAGCGAACGCATGTTCCAGGTCATCCCTGACGCCCTGTTCGCGCACGAACCTCTGGTCCGCCTCGGCGCGTGGCTCTTTGCCCACGTCACCAATCAAATGGCGCTGGTCGAGGGCGATTTCGAGAAAGGGCCGGCAGATGGGACCGTTGATGCGCTTGCGGTCATTGTTACAGCAGCAGCAACGTGGCGCACGGCTGCAGGATGACGACTCCGCGCCCGGGTCGTCTTCTCGGGCGATGACCAGGTGGCCAGCGACAATTTCCTCCCAACTGGATGGGAACTGTGCCGTGAAAGAGAACCGCGGCGCCTCCGGCAGGTCCTGCAGCGTCTTTCCATGAAATAAAAATTTGTCGTAGGCAGCGGAAACTACGCGCGACGCATGAACGGATGGCAGAAACCCGGGTCTCGCGAGATGGTTTTATGAAATGAGCATGGTCGAGCGAGCCTGCGCTGAGAACCGGTCGCTATTTCAGGACCAGTGGATCGCCGATTGTCACCTGCCTGTTTGTGATAAACTCGGGCTGCTCGGAAAGGCGCACACGCCCGACCTGACAAGAGGCAGTCATGCGCCCCGAAGCAAACAGAGTCAAATCCCCATAGAACAAGCGGCCTCATCTCGCCTTACCCACCGCGGGTTCCTTCCCTGGAGGCTTTCGGACGACGGCCCCGGTGCCCGCCCCACCTCCGTCAGCGGCCGTCATCCGAAACCCCTCACACTAACGGAAACTCTGACGTAGAATCCTGCTCACATTTGCCGCGCGTACCCTGGTTGGAGACGCGTGCCGAGCGGCCGCACCCGAGGCCAATAAAGACGCTCGTTCGGGATTAAACATAGAGCTGGCCTCGGAAATCTGAGCAGGGCGATAAGTGGAGTTTCTGCCTGACGGCGGGCACGCTGTGCCCGGCGAATCAGGAGAGACCATGCAACGACGACCGCGCCGGAACCACACACCGGCCTTCAAGGCCAAGGTGGCACTTGCTGCAATCAAGGGCGATCGCACACTTGCTCAGCTTGCGGAGCAGTTCGACGTGCACCCCAATCAGATTACAACGTGGAAGGCGCAGCTCGAGGAAGGGGCAGCCGATGTGTTCGGTCCCGGTGGCGGCAGCGAAACCGCGCAGCCGGCCGTCGACGTGAAGTCGCTGCATGCCAAGATCGGAGAGCTGACGCTGGAGAACGATTTTTTGGAAGGAGCGCTCGGCAAAGCAGGTTTGCTGAGCGCAAGGCGATGATTGACCCTTCGCACGATCTGTCGATCACCAAGCAAGCGGAAACCCTGAACATCAGCCGTGGCAGTGTCTACTATCTGCCACGTCCGGTGACGGTGACCGACCTGGAGGTCATGCGACGTCTCGACCGGCTGCATCTGGAGTTTCCTTTCGCCGGCTCGCGAATGTTGCAAGGCCTACTGGTCGCCGAGGGGTGCCAGATCGGCCGGCGTCATGTGAAGACGCTGATGAAGCGGATGGAAATCGAGGCGCTCTATCGCCGTCCGCGTACGACGAAGCCGGAGCCGGGCCACAAGATCTACCCGTATCTGCTGCGCGGGATGGCGATCACGCGGCCAAACCAAGTGTGGGCGATGGACATCACTTACATCCCGATGGCGCGTGGCTTCGTCTATCTGGCGGTTGTGCTCGATTGGTTCAGCCGTCGCGTGCTGTCGTGGCGCGTATCGATCACGATGGAGGCGGCATTCTGCGTCGAGACCCTTGAGGACGCTCTTGCACGTCACGGCAAACCGGACATCTTCAACACGGACCAGGGCAGCCAGTTCACCGGCGCGACCTTCACGAACGTGCTGATCAAAAACGCCATCGC
>DASUPI010000149.1:0-11171 GCA_036281135.1 Rhodoplanes sp.
TTCAATCGGCGCGGACGCAAGCCGTGGGCGAGCGTGAACTTCATCACCGCCCATGACGGCTTCACGCTGAACGACGTCGTGAGCTACAACGACAAGCACAATGAAGCGAACGGCGAGGACAACCGCGACGGTCACAACGCGAACTACAGCTGGAATCACGGGGCCGAAGGGCCGACGGACGACGCCGAGATCCGCGCGGTGCGCCAGCGGCAGAAAAAAAACCTCCTTGCGACGCTGCTGCTGTCGCAAGGCACGCCGATGCTCACCGCCGGCGACGAGTTCGGGCGAACACAGCGGGGCAACAACAACGCCTATTGCCAGGACAACGAGATCAGTTGGGTCGACTGGGATTGGGACGAGGACGGCGCCGAGCTGTCCCGATTCGTGCAGCGCCTGACCGAGCTGCGGCGCAACTACGCTGTGCTGCGACGCTCTCGTTTCTTTACCGGGGAGTGGAACGAGGACATCGGCGTATGCGACGCGACCTGGCTCGATCCGCAAGGTCTCGTGATGGGGCCGGAGCAATGGAGCGACACGAAAGCCAAATGCCTGGGCGTCGTGTTCGACGGTCGGGCCCAGGCCACCGGCATCCGTAAGCGCGGCAGCGACGCGACGATGCTGCTCGTTGTCAACTCGCACCACGACGTCGTGCTGTTTACGCTGCCGCGCGTGGCGGCCGGGCGCGCCTGGCTCAGACTCATCGACACCAATCTGGATCACGTCGAAGAGGAGATCGATGCGGTCCGGCTGAAATTCGGGCACGTCTACAACGTGACCGGCCGCTCGCTGCTACTGTTCAGACTGCTGCGTTCGCGCCGGCAAAATCCGACGCCGCCCTCGAAAACCGCACCGAAAACGACCTATACGCCGCGCTCGTACCAGCCGTCCGAGCAGCCCGCCACGCGCGGGACCGCTCCAAAGCCGGACGAGACCTCTCATGCTGCCGACCGCAACGCGCCCCAAATCGAGGACGGCGAAGACGCAAAAGACGCGGACGACATCGACGACTCTGGCGCAACCTGAGCGGCCCGTCAGCTATCGGCGAGCGCCGGTCGACTGCGTTAATAAATTCCAGTCGGGAAGAAACGCCCGCTACCAGTTCCGCGTGGCGCGCGGCCGAGCAGACGCTTCGGCCGCCAATCATCACGCACAGCAGACGTGAAGCTTCGCTTTGCGTCTACTCGCCGGATGATGTCGGCGCGGGCGGCGGTGCGTCATCGCCATTGCCCGGTCCCGCCTGGCCGATATCGGTGCGCTGGCCGCGATGCCGGCGACGCCGACGATGCAGCGGGAAGCGATCCGCCTGCCCCTGCCCTTCAAAGCCGCCATTCGGATTGTAACCCTGGGCCTGCTGCGGCTGCGGCTGCGGCTGGGGCGCCGGGCCGGTGACGAACGACGGGAGGCGGTCGACGGCGTCGTCCTGTCCATTGGGGACCGCACCGGCCGGCGCCTGGCGCCCATAGGTCGTCGGCTCGCGCTGCGGATAGAACTGGGCGTCGCGCGGCAGGAATGGTTGCGGATCGCGCGTGCCGAAGGCGGGCTGCTCGGCCGCGCCGCTCATCGGAGCGCCGACGTCCTCCTCGCCTTCCTCGTACATGTCGTCGCGCCCATCCGACCCCCCGCCATCTGATCGCAAGAACGGCTGGTTCGGTCGGAACTGCTCCTGGGCCGCCGCGATCACGCGAAAATAATGCTCGGCGTGCTGGAAGTAGTTCTCCGCCCCCACGGGGTCGCCGGAGGACTGAGCGTCGCGGGCGAGCTGCATGTATTTTTCGGCGATGTGCGACGCGGTTCCGCGGATTTTCACATCCGGTCCATTCGACTCGTAAACCCGCGTCAGGGGATTATGGCTCTTGCGGTTGCGCCCGCGCATACGCTTGTTCTGACCGTTTCTCATGTTCCGGCTTTCGGCCACCTCTTATGAGGGCGATTGGTCCGCCCGTTGCTCATGAACCCTCATTTGCGCGCAAACGCGCACGCGCGCCGCGACAGCATCGCCGCCGCGGAATGCACAGCCACATCACGACGGAGATCGGTGCGTAAGCGCCCGATATCCGAGCTGAATTGCTCTTAGCTGTCGCCTGCAGCAATGCCCTGGCGCTGCTAACCTTTCGTACTGCGCGTCGCTCCCGATCCGTGAAGCGGGAACGCACGTTCAAGCCGATGAAGCATCTCGATCCCGAGTGGCGTAACACCAACCAACATTTATCAAGCAAGTTGGGTACGGCCTTCGCCGCTTAGCCTCGCAGAGCACTGCTCCGGGCTTAGTCGCGGCGTTCAACCCCCCATCCTCAGGTCGATTCCGTAGCCGGAACCTAGTCGGTCTTTTCCGAGAATCAAGCTCTTTTTGCCGGCCTAGTCGAAAGATGCAATCAGACGGCGCGGCGCGCGGTTACCGCGCGGGCGGTTCCGCCGAGGTCGCGTGCGACGGATTCCACGCGGAATTCAGCACATTGGAGCAGGTCCGCGACTTCGCCCGCCTGTCCAGCGCCCACCTCAACCAGCAGTGGCGCGGAGCGCGCGAGAAGCCTACGAGCGTCCGCTGCGATCGCCCGATAAGCGGCGAGCCCGTCGCGCCCGCCGTCGAGGGCGCACAGAGGATCGAAGTCGCGCACCTCAGGCGCGAGGCTTTCGATATCTCCCGTGCGCACATAAGGCGGATTGGCGATCACGAGATCGAACCCGCCGGCGAGCGCCGTCCCATAATCGCCGACGACAAATCCGGCCCGCCCGCCGAGGCCAAGCCGTTCTGCATTGTCGCGCGCCGTTGCAAGCGCACGCGGATCGCGATCCGTGCCGACGCCATAAGCCAGCGGCAATTCCGTCAAGAGCGCGAGCAGCAGCGCGCCCGAACCCGTGCCGAGATCGGCGATGCGCAGCGCCCGCATGCGCGCCGCGCGACCGCCGAGCGCGGCAAGGGCCGCCTCGACAACCGTCTCGCTCTCCGGACGCGGGACGAGAACGGCCGGAGTGACTGCGAGTGGCAGTCCCCAGAACTCCTTCATTCCGATAATGCGCGCCACCGGCTCGCGGCCGAGACGACGCGCGGCGAGCCGGTCGATGCTCGCAATCTCCTCGGGCGCAAGTGCGCGCTCGGCGGCGGCGGCAAGCTCCGCGTGATCGAGCCCGAGCGCGTGGCCGATCAGCAAACGAGCGTCGAGCGCAGGCGAGTCGAGTCCGGCGGCGCGGAACGCCTGCGCGAGCGCGCGCCGCCTTGCGGCGATCGTCGTCACATCGACCTGGCGCGAGGTCGCGGCCGCGTTCATCGGTCCTGCGCCGCGAGCAGCTCGGCATTGTGTTCCGTCACCAGGGCGTCGACGAACTCGCCCAACGCCTCGCCCTCCATCACCTGCGGCAGCTTGTAAAGTGTGAGATTGATGCGATGATCGCTGACGCGCCCCTGCGGAAAATTATACGTGCGGATGCGTTCGGAGCGGTCTCCGGTGCCGACCTGCCCGCGCCGCTCGGCGGCGCGATGCGCGTCGCGCCGCTGCCGCTCGGCGTCGTACAGCTTGGCGCGCAGGAGCGCCATCGCCTTGGCTCGGTTGCGGTGTTGCGAGCGCTCGTCCTGCACGAACACGATGATACCCGACGGGAGATGCGTCACCCGCACGGCCGACTCGGTCTTGTTGACATGCTGGCCGCCGGCGCCGCCCGCGCGCATCGTGTCGATGCGCAGATCGGTCTCGTCGAGCGCGACGTCGACTTCCTGCACCTCGGGCAGCACCGCGACCGTCGCGGTCGACGTATGGATGCGCCCCGAACCTTCGGTGTTGGGCACGCGCTGCACGCGATGAACGCCCGACTCGAATTTTAGCCGCGCGAACGCGCCGCGGCCGCGAATCTCGGCGACGATTTCCTTGTAGCCGCCCATCGTGCCTTCGCTGGCGGAAATGATCTCGGTCTTCCATCCCTGCTTGGCGGCATAGCGCTCGTACATGCGAAACAGGTCGCCGGCGAAGAGCGCGGCCTCGTCCCCCCCTGTTCCGGCGCGGATTTCGAGAATCACATTGCGCTCGTCCATCGCATCCTTCGGAATGAGGGCGAGCTGGATGGCGCTTTCCAGCGCGAACCGTTTTTCCTCGAGCGCCGCCTTCTCATCAAACGCGATGGCGCGCATCTCGGCGTCGGCGGTCGCGTCGTCGACGATCGACTGGAGGTCGGCGATCTCCGCGAGCGCGTCGCGATACCGCTTGATCGTCTCGATGATCGGCGCAAGCTCGGCGAGTTCGCGCGACAGCCGCACGAACGCCTCGGGCGGCACTTGTCCGGACAGGTCCGCCTCGACGGCGGCGTGACGCGCCACCAGCGCGTCGAGTTTTGCTTGGGGCAACATGGGGCGTTACAGGGGCAACCCTTCCGATTCGGCGAAAGCCGTCAGCTTGGCGCGGATCGACGCACTGCCCTGCGGGCGCTTGATCAGCGGCAGGATCAGCCGCTCGGCCTTTGCCGCGTCGAGGTCGAGCAGCATCGCCTTCACCGGCCCGACCGCCGACGGCAGGACCGAGAGCGAGCGATAACCGATGCCGATCAGCGCCAGCGCGCCGAGCGGCTTGGAGGCGATCTCGCCGCAGAGCGTGACCGGCTTGCCGTGCGCATGCGCCTTGTCGGCGATCATTTTCAGGGCGCGCAGGACCGGGATCGAGAGCTGGTCGAACCGGTTGGCGACGCGCGGATTGCTGCGGTCTGCGGCATACAGGAACTGGATCAGATCGTTCGACCCGACCGACAGGAAGTCGACCCGATCGAGCAACTCGTCGAGCTGGTAGAGCAGCGACGGCACCTCCACCATGCTTCCGATCTCCACCCGCTCGGGCAGCCGATGGCCGTGCCGGCGCAGATGGGTCAGCTCCCGCTCGACCAGGGATTTCGCCTCGTCGAACTCCTGCACGGCCGCGATGAGGGGGAACATGATGCGAAGCTCGCGTCCCGACGCCGCACGCAGCATGGCGCGGACTTGGCTGCGCAAGAGGCCGGGCCGGTCGAGCCCGAGCCTGATCGCTCGCCAGCCCATTGCGGGATTCTCCTCCTCGAGATGACGCATATAGGGCAGAACCTTGTCCCCGCCAATATCGAGCGTGCGGAAGATGACCGGCTTGCCGCCCGCCGAGTCGAGCACGCTGCGATAGAGCGACAGCTGCTCGCTCGTGCGCGGGAACTGGGCGGCCACCATGAACTGCAACTCGGTGCGGAATAGGCCGACGCCCGCCGCGCCGGTTTCGATGAGATGCGGCAGGTCGACCATCAGCCCGGCATTGATCATGAGCGAGATCGCCTGGCCGTCCTTGGTGACGCAGGGCCGGTCGCGCAGGCTGAGAAACTGCAACTGCCGCCGCGCGCGCAGCCGCACCCGCTCGACATAGGCCGCTTCCATGTCCGGGGACGGGCGGATATGCACGTCGCCGGCGGCGCCGTCGACGATGATGGCGTCGCCGGGATCGACCAGGCCGGTTGCGTTCGGCACCTCGCCGACCGCGGCGATGCCGAGCGCGCGGGCGACGATGGTGACATGCGAGTTCGGGCCGCCTTCCTCCAGCACGAGCCCGCGCAGCCGGTTGCGGTCGTAGTCGAGCAGCGCCGCCGGCCCCATCGAGCGGGCGACGATGATCGCGTGTTCCGGCAGCTTGTCGCGCGTCGGCGCATGATCGTAGCCGAGCAGCTGGCGTTGCAGGCGGTGGGCGAGGTCGTCGAAGTCGTGCAGCCGCTCGCGCAGATAGGGGTCGGTCTGCCGCAGCATTCGCGCGCGTGTGTCCGACTGCACGCGCTCGACCGCCGCTTCCGCGGTGAGGCCGGTGAGCACCGCCTCTTCGAGCTTGTGCACCCAGCCGCGGTCATGGGCGAACATGCGATAGGCTTCAAGCACGTCGCGATGCTCGCCCCCCTCGGCGACTTCGCCGCTCTCCAGCATCAGGTCGAGTTCCACGCGCAGCGTCTGCACCGCGGCGCGCAGGCGGCGCAGCTCCTTCTGCACGTCGTCGGCGATGAAATTGGTGATCACCACGCGCGGCTCGTGCAGCACGACATGACCGAGCGCGATCGAGTCGGTGAGCGCCGCGCCGGTCACGTGCAGCGGACGGCGAACGGCGGGCTCGGCGCCCGGCTGGGCGATCGTGAGGAGTTCGCCCGACGCGATCATCTCGGCGAGCACCATCGCCGTCGTCTGCAGCGCTTCGACTTCCTCCTCGGAATAGGTGCGCCGCGCGCGGTTCTGCACCACCAGCACGCCGAGCGTGTTGCCGGCCCGCAGAATCGGCACGCCGAGGAAGGAGTGGTAGATTTCCTCGCCCGTCTCCGGCCGGTACGAAAAGGCCGGATGCGCCTGCGCGTCCGAGAGGTTGATCGGGCTCGCTTCGCTCGCGACCAGACCGACCAGGCCCTCGTCGGCGCGCATCACGGTGAGGTGGACGGCCAGACGGTTCAATCCTTCGGTCGCGTACAACTCCAGCGTGCCGTCGACACGCAAGACATAGACCGAGCAGACCTCCGCGACCATGTTCGCGGCGATCAGCACGACGATCTTGTCGAGGCGTTCCTGCGCACTGGCCGGCTCCGCAACCACTTCGCGAAGCCGACGCAACAGCACGCGCGGACCGCCCAGCGCACCGCGCATCGCGTGGGTCCTTCGGGCCGCAGCATCAGGCCGGCAACCGCCGGCTCGGTTCAAGGGAAATCGCGCTCGGGCGGGACCGCGCGTCGATCCTCACAGCCTATAGCCAATGGGATGTGCGCGCTGCAAGCGAAACGGCAATGCTGCACTGCACACGCGGCCGCCCCGGCCGATCGGATGGTTAACCCTTGTCCAGCCCATACAGCGAATGAAGGGTGCGGACCGCAAGCTCGGTGAAGGCGGCGTCGATCAGAAGGGAAAATTTTATCTCCGAGGTGGTGATGGCGCGAATATTGATCCCCCGGTCGGCGAGCGCACGAAACGCCCGCGCCGCGACGCCCGCGTGGCTGCGCATGCCGATGCCGATCACGGAGATTTTCGCCACGTCGCTCGCGGTGTCGAGCCGTTTATAGCCGATGTGCGCCTGCGCCTTGGCGATGGTGTCCTGGGCGCGCTCGAAGTCGGCCGCGGCGACGGTGAATGTGAGGTCGGTCGTCTGACCGTCAGCCGAGACGTTCTGCACGATCATGTCGACATTGATGTTGGCTTCGGACAGGGGACCGAAAATCGATGCGGCGACCCCCGGCTTGTCGTCCACGCTCCGGATCGAGATTTGCGCCTCGTCCTTGGAAAAGGCGATGCCGGTGACGACCTCTTGTTCCATGATCTCGCTCTCGTCGCAAATCAGGGTGCCGGGAGGCGCGCGCAGCGGGTCGATGTCTTCCGGCCTATCGAAGCTCGAACGCACGAAAATCCGCACATTATGCACCATTCCGAGTTCGATCGAGCGCACCTGCATGACCTTGGCCCCCTGCGAGGCCATTTCCAGCATTTCCTCGAAGGCGATCTTGTCGAGGCGGTGCGCCTTGGCGACCACGCGCGGATCGGTCGTGTAGACCCCGTCCACATCGGTGTAGATGTCGCAGCGCTCGGCGCGGATCGCCGCCGCGACTGCGACGGCGGAGGTGTCCGACCCGCCCCGCCCGAGCGTGGTGATGCGGCCGGTGTCCGCGTGGACGCCCTGGAACCCGGCGATCACGGCGACCTCCTTGCGCGCGAACCCCGCAATCAGCCGTTCGGCGTCGATATCGAGAATGCGGGCAGAACCGTGTGCGTCGGAGGTGCTGATCGGCAGCTGCCAGCCTTGCCAGGAGCGGGCCGCGATTCCCATTTCCTGCAGGGCGATCGCGAGCAGGCCGGAGGTGACCTGCTCGCCGGAGGCGACCACCGCATCGTATTCGCGGCGGTCGTGCAACGGCGCGGCCGACCTGCACAGATCGACCAGCGTATTGGTGGCCCCCGCCATGGCCGAGACCACGACCGCCACCTCGTGCCCGGCCTCGACCTCGCGCTTGACGTGGCGCGCCACATTGCGGATGCGGTCGATATCGGCGACCGAGGATCCGCCGAATTTCATCACCAGGCGAGCCATGGGCGGCCGATGCGCTCCTGAGGCGTTTTGCGCGGGGGACACGGAAGGCTTGCATCGCGGCGAATGCCGCGCATAGAAGAGCGCCTATACATAGCCGGCGAGGAGTCATGAAGGCAACTCCACACAAAATCCTCGACGGCTGCCGGCGCACGGGTGCGCGGAGGCGCGGATGAGCAGCGACTTGGACCGTTCGCCGACCGTCGATGCGGCCGAGGTCGCGCGCTTTTCCGCGCTCGCCGCCACCTGGTGGAACACGCGCGGCGAAATGGCGGCGCTGCACAAGCTCAACCCGGTCCGTCTCGCCTATATCCGCGATGCGACGTGCCAGCAGTTCGGCCGCGATGCAAAACGGGTCGGCTGCCTGCACGGCCTGCGCATTCTCGATATCGGCTGCGGCGGCGGCATCCTCTCAGAGCCGCTCGCCCGGCTGGGCGCCGCCGTGCTGGGGGCCGACCCGTCGGTCACCAATATCGAAGTGGCGAAGCTGCATGCGGCGCAGAGCGGCCTTGCGATCGATTACCGCGCCACGACCGCGGAAGCGCTCTCCGAAGCGGACGAGTGCTTCGACGTAGTGCTCGCGATGGAGGTGGTAGAGCACGTCGCCGATGTCGACCTGTTCGTGCGCAAATGCGCCGACATGGTCAAGCCGGGCGGGCTGATGGTCGCCGCCACCCTCAACCGCACCCTCAAGAGCTTCGCGCTCGCGATCGTGGGAGCCGAGTACATCCTGCGCTGGCTGCCGGTCGGCACGCATCAATGGGACAAGTTCATCACGCCGGCCGAGCTCGAGACTGCGCTGGAGGAGGCCGGGCTGCGCGTGATCGCCGAGACCGGCGTGGTCTACACCCCCTTCGCCGACCGCTGGCGCCTGTCCGGCGATACCGACGTCAATTACATGATGGTGGCCGACAAGCCGGCGTGATGCGCATCACGGCTCTCTGAGATTGCCCCGATCGAGGCCTTCCTCTGCCCAAAAGAAACGGGTCCGCCGAGCACGCTCGACGGACCCGCCTATCCTCAGGCGAAGCAGTTGAATGACGGTCGGCCCGCCCTTCCGATCAGCCAGTTCTGTATCCCACTCGGTGACCTTCAAGCCGTACAGCGTGCCGTAGGTGAGGCCTGCCTTGTCGAGGGCGCTGCCGGTCGCCTGCTTGTCGCCGAAGTAGAAATAGAGTTGGCCGGGAGTCGCGTCATCCGTGCCCGCCACGACCGTCTTGTCACCGGTGTGCGGGTTGGCGACGCTGTTCTCCCAGGCGAACTTGCCGAGCCATGCGAGCTCATAGCTGTTGCCGGCCTCCGCCCCGTCCACGAAATGGGCGAAGGCTTTGCCGTTGGGGGTCGTCTCCTCCCCGTTCATGAAGATGTGACCGTTATAGCCGAGGCCGGTTTCCGGATTGTAGAACGCCGTCAGCTTCGGCAGGTCCGCCGAGCAAAGCCGATTGAATGAATAGGGAAGCGTCGCCGGATTGCCGTCGGCGACCGGATCCGAAACGATGAACTGTGACGGATCCAGGTGAGAGACGCGCCAATCCTCGATGATCAGTTTGTCGCCATTGCCGAGATTGAGGACGGCGTCGTGTCCCTGCTGGCGGTGGGGGCCTGGCTCGCGATCAACGACGTGATCACGCCGGGCGTGATGATCGCGGCCTCGATCATCACCGCGCGCGCTCGCGCCGGTCGAAGGAGCAATTCAGATCGCCGATCTCGACGAGCGCATGGTCGCCGCCCGGAGCACGCTTGATCACATCGAGATTCGCGCACCCGCCGCAGGCGTCGCCGTCGGCCTCAACGCGCATACGGTCGGGGGCGCGATCAAGCCGGGCGATTATCCTCGAAATCGTTCCAAGCCCGCAGCGCCTCGTGGTGGAGGCTCAAGTCCAGCCCAATAATATCGACAATGTCGCGGTCGGCATGGATACCGACGTGCGGTTGACCGCCTTCAAACAGCGGACGACGCCGACGCTGTCCGGCATCTGATCTACGTCTCAGCGGACCGCTTGACGGACAATCGCTCCGGCCAGGCCTATTATCTCGCGCGCGCCGAAATTCCCGAAAGCGAGCTTTGCCCGCATATGGCCGCTGGCGCTGCAGCCAGGCATGCCGGCTGACGCCCGTCATCAAGAAACGCGAACGGACCGCGCTCAACCATCTGATTCAGCCGATTGCCGACGCAATGGTGCGCGCTTGGCGGGAAGATTAGCAATCCCCTGACGCAGACAGCGCAAAGTACGATCAGCGGATCGCCCGGTAACGAAACCGCCGCGGCGGGGCGGGCACGGCGACCACCGACGGGTCGTAATAGGTCGCCGTGGTCGGCGTCGTCGTCACCGAGCCCGCGAGACTGCGCACGGTGACGCTGCCCCTCGGCGCCTGGACCACGCATAACGGATTGGGCCTGCAGACGCCGTCCGTCCCGCACAACGGATAGCAGTACAGACCCTGACGGATATAGCGGTAGTCATACGGCCCGTAATAATGGGTGTAGTCGCAATACGGATAACAGCTCAGGCGGGATTGCGGCGCGGCGGGATTCGATCCCGCAACGAAGACCAGGACGCCGACAAACAGGGTTGCTGCAAACCGCGGCATGGCGCTCTCGCTTCAGTCTGATTTTGGTGTGACGAACGAACTTGGCTCTGCTGGTTCCCCTGTCGAAATGTCGTCCGTTCCGGCCAGCCGGATTTCCGCCGCACCGGACGTCGCGCATTTCGACCGCCTCTGCCCCATCGTAGTGCATCTGCGCGAAAATGTATCGCCGGCAAGCCGCGACTGCAGCCATGACTCACCCGGGCGGCGGCCGCTCGGGGCGGGACGCAAGGCGCAGCCGTTCGATCTCCTGGACAGCCCGCCGCCAAGCCCTTATAAACGCCACGCTCTCCGCACATCGCCTCGCTTGCGAGGCCCATGCCCAGGTAGCTCAGTTGGTAGAGCACGTGACTGAAAATCACGGTGTCGGTGGTTCGATTCCGCCCCTGGGCACCAATAAAATCAAAAAAAATAAAGACTTAGGCAAGCCGACTCGGCTTACAGACCGCCTCTTGATTTCTGGGGGCACGCCGGGGGCACATTTTTGCAATGTGCTGACCTGCGAGCCGTGCCACCACGAGACGGTGTTGTAGACAGGAACGTTGG
>DASUPI010000150.1:0-5326 GCA_036281135.1 Rhodoplanes sp.
TCCGGCCTTCTGGCAAGACACACGTAAGCTGCGGACCGCTACCGCAACCTTGCGGAGGCCGAAAGGTGGTTGAGGGCCCTGATCTGGCTATACACTCCTCCCTCGGTTCCTCCTGAATGCATAACCATCGGAACTTCTGCAAATGGCACATCGCGTCGTTGGTCGGTCGGCAGCTTTCGGCGAGTTGCGGCTGTGCGACGAGGGCATCTGTTGGCGAAGGCACACAACTCTGCTTAGCGCGGCTCCTCCCGCCGCCGAAAATCCAGAAACCGCGCGGTCGGAACATCGAAAAGCCGGCCGGTTTCATTGAGCGATGGCAGGCAGAGTTTCACGATCGCGTCGGCCACGCGGTCGGGCGAAGGGAGCGTCGCCGGGTCTTCGCCCGGCATGAACTGCGCGCGCATGCGCGTGCGCGCCGCCCCCGGATTGACCAGATTGACGCGCACGCGGGTGGTGACCGTCTCCGCCGCATAGGTGCGCGCCAGCATTTCGAGCGCGGCCTTGGAAATCGAGTAGGGGCCGACATAGGCGCGCGCATTGTGGGCCGCGCCCGAGCTCAGGAATACGACCCGGCCGGCCGGCGCGGCGCGCAGCAGCGGGTCCATGCAGCGGATGAGCTGGAGGTTTGCGGTGACGTTGATGCGCATCATCCGCTCGAACTCCGCCGGATCGACATGGCCGAGCGGCGAGACCGGCCCGAGCAGGCCGGCATTGCCGACGAGAATGTCGAGGCGCCGGTAGCGCTCGTTGAGCGCGAGCGCGAGCCGCGCGACGCCGTCGAAATCGTCGAGATCGAGGGGCACGAGGGTGGCGCTGCCGCCTTCGGCGCGAACCGCATCGTCAAGCTCTTCCAGCCCGCCCACCGTGCGCGCGACCGCAACGATATGCGCGCCGGCGCGCGCGAGCGCGAGCGCGGTCGCGTGTCCGATCCCGCGCGAGGCGCCGGTGACGAGCGCAATCGAATCGGCGAGCGGTCGGTCAGCCATGTCTGATGCATCTTCTATCAGTGAGCGGTATCTTGGATGGACTCCGCCCTGTTCCCGAACTCAGGTTTTCTATCGGCCGGCGGGCACCGGTTGCAATCGCCGTATCAATTCTGAGGGGAAGGCTCCCGCCACCAGGTCTCGGGCAGGAAACCGTACAGCGAGGTCGCCGGCGGATGGCGGATCGATCGCCAGCGCGCCACCCACTGGGCGGGCAGGTGATAGAGCGGCAGCACGTACTGGCCGGAGATGAGGATGCGGTCGAGCGCGCGCACGGCGGCGACGAAGTCCGGACGCGACTGCGCCTTCAGCATGGCGGCGATCATCGCGTCGATCGCCGGCGAGCGCACGCCCATATAGTTGCGGCTGCCCTGCTCATCGGCCGAAGCCGAGCCCCAATAGAACGCCTGCTCATTGCCCGGCGAGAGCGACTGGTCCCACCGATATTGCACCATGTCGTAATCGAAACCGATGCGCCGCTGCTCGTATTGCACGGCGTCCACCACGCGGATCGACGGCTCGATGCCGGCGCGGCGGAGGCTGCGCGCGAAAGCGAGCGCGATGCGTTCCTGATCCTTCGTCGTCACCATGATCTCGAACGTGAAGGGCTTGCCGGTCGCGCGCTCCTTGAGCACGGTGCCGACGAGATCGTATCCCGCCTCGGCGAACAGCTTCAGGGCGGCCTTGAGCCTGTCGCGGTCCCGGCCGGAGCCGTCCGAGGCGGGCGGCGACCAGGTTCCCTCCATCACGTCCGCGCGCACCGCGTCCGGGAACGGCGCCAGCAGCGCGCGCTCGCGCGCATCCGCCGGGCGGCCGCGACTGGCCAGTTCGCTGCCCTCGAAATAGCTGCCGCTGCGCTGATAGCGGCCGAAAAACAGGCTGCGATTGATCCACTCGAAGTCGAGCAGCTGGTTGACCGCCTCGCGCACGCGGATGTCGGCGAAAACCGGTCGCCGCGTGTTGAAAACGAAGGCGAGCATGCCCTGCGGCAGGCCGGTCAGGAATTCCTCCTTGATCACGCGGCCGTCGCGCGCCGCCGGAAAGTCGTACGCCGTTTCCCAGCGGCCGGGATCGGTCTCCGCATGCAGGTCGAACAGGCCTTTGCGGAACGCCTCGAAATACGAATTGGCGTCGCGGTAATACTCGAACCGCACCGTGTCGAAGTTCCAGAAGCCGCGGTTCACCGGCAGGTCGCGGCCCCAGTAGTCGGGATTGCGCGTGAGCGTGACGCTTTTGCCGACATCGGCCGCGGAGATCACATAGGGGCCGCTGCCGATGATCGGTCTGAGCGAGGTGTCTTCGAACTTGTCCGCATCGGTGGCGTGGCGCGGGAGCACCGGCATCAGGCCGAGAATGAGCGGCAATTCGCGATCCTCGGCGCCGGAAAGATCGAAGCGCACGCTGCGCTCTCCGATCTTTTCCGCCTTGCTCACCTTGGCGTAATAGGTGCGGAAATTCGGCCGCCCTTTGTCGCGCAGGAGCCGCCAGGAGAACACCACGTCCTCGGGCGTGACCGGCGCGCCGTCGGAAAACCTGGCCCGTTCGTCGAGATTGAAGGTGACGAAGGAGCGCTCGGCATCCGTCTCGATCGAGCGGGCGAGCAGGCCGTACAGCGTGAACGGCTCGTCATAGCCGCGCGCGAGCAGGCTCTCGATGACATAGCCGCGCAGCGACTGCGCCGGCACGCCCTTGACGATGAGCGGGTTGAGGCTGTCGAACGTGCCGAGCACGCCGATCGTCAGGCGGCCCCCTTTCGGGGCGTCCGGATCGGCATAGCGGAAATGGGCGAAGTTTTCCGGCAGCGCCGGATCGCCATGCATGGCGATGGCGGAGCGCGCCTGCGGTCGTTCGGGCGCTTCGGCCGATGCGGCGAATGCAGGAACGATCGCCGCAGCAAGCATCGCTATGAGCATGAGGATTGCGCCGGATGTGACCCGGCGCTTGATCCTCCCCCGTGCGAACGGGGGAGGGGGACCATGCGCAGCATGGTGGAGGGAGCACGCGGCGAGCGAACCGCCCGCACCACCGCCGACGCAGCCAAGCCTGCGCAGGCTGCGCAAGCTCGCCTGCGGTGGGCGGTTCGCCTCCCCCGCTGGGCGGGGGAGGATGGGGTCCGGATCGGATCGCCACGTCGGGAAGCGCATGCCTTGCTCCCCCTCACCGGGATTTCTCGCTCCGCTTCGAACACCGACCTCTCCCCGACGGGGAGAGGCGTGACCCGAGGTCAGCGGAACAGCGGTGGATCGATGTTGTTGCAGCATCACATGCATGGAGCCGTATTGGGTGTTCGCGGGAAAAACTAGCACGCCCTGTGTGGCGGACCTGTGGTAACGCGGCGCGATGACGAATGCCGAAACCGTGAACCCGCTGGCCGAGCGGATCGTCGATCTCTACGAGCGACATGCCCGCGAATGGGACGCCGATCGTGGCCGCAGCCTGTTCGAAAAGCCCTGGCTCGATCGGTTTGCCGCGCTCCTGCCGCGCGGCGCGTCGATCCTTGATCTCGGTTGCGGGTCGGCGGAGCCGATCGGGCGATATCTCGAGCAAGGTTTTCACCTGACCGGGGTCGACTCCTCGCCCACGCTGATCGGCCTTTGCCGCGTGCGTTTCCTCGATCATGCGTGGACGGTCGCCGACATGCGAAGGCTCGCGCTCGGACAGGCATTCCACGGCCTCATTGCCTGGGACAGCTTTTTCCACCTGGCGCATGATGATCAGCGCCGGATGTTTCCGATTTTCCGCAATCATTCGGCGCCGGGAGCGGCCCTGCTGTTCACCAGCGGACCATCGCATGGCGAGGCCGTCGGCAGCTATCGCGGCGAGCCGCTCTATCACGCGAGCCTCGCCGAGGACGAGTACCGGTCGCTGCTGCGCGCGAATGGCTTCGTCGTCGTCGACCATGTCGCGGATGATCCGAGCTGCGGCGGACACACGGTGTGGCTCGCTCAGCTGAACCCCACCGCCGTCCCGTGCAGGTCGTAGGCGTCGGCGCGCTCGATCTTCACGGTCGCGATCTCGCCCACCCGCAGCGGGCGGCGCGAGGCGACATAGACCGCGCCGTCGATCTCGGGCGCGTCGGCCTTGCTGCGGCCCTTGGCGACGCATAGCGCGCGGTCAGCAAAAGTGGGTGCCGGTTTTGCGTCCGACCGCGCGCCAGCTTTTTGACTTGGCGCGCTTTCCGGGCGGCTGACCGGCGCCCGCTCAGCCTGAAAGCGCGGCGGGCCCGCCTCGTCGATGATGACCTGCTGGCGCGTGCCGAGCTTGGCCTTGAGACGCTTCGCCGAGATCGCCTGCTGGCATTGCATGAAGCGATGCCAGCGCTCCTCCTTCGCTTCGTCGGGGACCGCGGGCGCGAGCTCGTTCGCGGTTGCTCCCTGGACCGGCTCGTAGCGGAAGCACCCGACGCGGTCGAGCGCGGCCTCGCCGAGCCAGTCGAGCAGGAGCGCGAAATCCTCCTCGGTCTCGCCGGGAAAACCGACGATGAATGTCGAGCGGATGGTCAGGTCGGGGCAGAGTTCGCGCCAGCGGCGGATGCGCGCGAGCGTCTTCTCCTGCGCGGCCGGCCTGCGCATGCGGGCGAGCACCGCGGGCGCCGCATGCTGGAACGGCACGTCGAGATAGGGGAGCACCTTGCCCTCGGCCATCAACGGAATCACCGCGTCGATGTGCGGGTAGGGATAGACGTAGTGCAGGCGCACCCACACGTCGAACTCGCCGAGCGCGCGCACGAGATCGAGGAAACGCGCCGGCACGTCCTGCTCGCCCCAGGAACTCGACGCGTATTTCAGGTCGAGGCCATAGGCCGACGTGTCCTGCGAGATGACGAGCAGCTCCCGCACGCCGGCCGCGACGAGCTTTTCCGCCTCGCGCAGCACGTCGGCGGCGCGCCGCGAGACGAGGTCGCCGCGCAGCCGCGGGATGATGCAGAAGGTGCAGCGGTTGTTGCAGCCTTCGGAAATCTTCAGATAGGCGTAGTGGCGCGGCGTGAGCTTGACGCCCTGCGGGGGAACGAGATCGAGGAACGGCGCGTGCGGGCGCGGCGCGGCGCCGTGCACCGCCTGCATGACGCTTTCGAATTGCTGCGGACCCGTCACCGCGAGCACATTGGGATGGCGCTGCGTGATCGCCTCCGGCTCCGCTCCGAGGCAGCCGGTCACGATCACCTTCCCGTTTTCGGCGAGCGCATCGCCGATCGCCTGCAGCGATTCCGCCTTGGCGCTGTCGAGAAAGCCGCAGGTGTTGACGATCACGAGGTCGGCGCCCGCATGGGCCTGCGCAAGCTCGTAGCCTTCCGCCCGCAGCCGCGTGACGATCCGCTCGGAATCGACCAGCGCCTTCGGACA
>DASUPI010000151.1:0-11688 GCA_036281135.1 Rhodoplanes sp.
TCGGCGCATTGCTGCCGAGCCTGATCTTTTTCGCGCTCGAATACCGCACTGCAATGGCGGAGAAGCGTAACGAGATCGAGCGGCAGGGCCGCGCCTTCGCGCAAGCGATCGCCGACGACATCACGCGCGAAATCGCGGTCAAGCAGGCGCAGCTCTCCGCGCTCGTCACCTCGCCCGACCTGCGCGCCGGCAACCTCGCCGGGTTTTATGCGCAGGCGCAACAGGCCACGCAGACCGTTCCCGGCTGGATCTCGCTGTTTCGCGAGGACGGCGAGCAGCTGTTCAACACGCTCGCGCCGTTCGGCGCGACGCTGCCGCGTGCGCACAATCCGGACCTCATCGCAAGAGTGTCTGCGAGCGGCCGCTGCGCCACGACGGGCTTGTTCAAGTCGGAACTGTCGCAGCGCCATTTGGTAAGCCTTCTCTGCCCGGCGCCCGGCACGACATACGTCATCGCCGGCAGCCTGCCGGTCGATCATCTGAACGGCGTCGTCCGCCGCCAGACGCGCGAGGGTTGGCTCGCCGTTCTGGTCGATGGAGAAGGCCTCGTGATGGCGCGCAGCGATCATTCGGAGGCGGCGATCGGCACCCATCTCGCCCCCCACGCGCACCAACGAATGGCGGCGGAAGCCACTGGTTGGATCGATATTCCATTCGACGGCGTGCAGTCCTGCGCGGGTTGGCACCGCCTCGCGAGCGGCTGGACGGTGCTGGCGGCGGTTCCGCAGACGACCGTCGAAGCGCCGTTGCAACGCTGGCGCAAGGATGTGCTGTGGAGCCTCCTCATCTTCCTGGGGCTCGCCTTCATGTCGGCGGCGCTCGTCGGGGAGTGGATCATCCGTTCGATGAACGAACTGTCGAAGGCGGCCGCGGAAATCGTCGCAGGCCGCACCAGCGAGCCGCTCCAGTCGAGCATCCGGGAGGTCAACGAGGTCGGCAAGGCGCTCGTCAAAGCGGCGCAGGATCGCGCCAAGGGCGAGCTTGCGAACGCCCATCTCGCCGGGCTCGTCACCTTCTCTGGCGACGCGATCATGAGCGTTTCGCTCGACGGCAGGATCCTGAGCTGGAATTCCGCGGCCGAGGAACTGTACGGCTACCGCGCCGACGAAGCGATCGGCCGCCAGCATTCCGAACTGATCCCGTTCGCGCGCCTCAAGGAGATCGACGAGAAGTTCGCCGCCGCGCGAGCGGGCCGCAGCCTGCGCCTGGAAACGGTGCGGCGTAGCAAGGACGGAAGCCTCGTCGAGGTCTCGCTCGACGCCGGTCCGGTGCGCAATGCCGACGGAGACCTGGTCGGCATTTCCGTGATCGCCCACGACATCAGCCAGCGCAAGCGCAACGAAGCGCATATGGAATTCGTGATGCGCGAACTGTCGCATCGCACCAAGAATCTCATCACCGTCATCATCGCCATGGCCCGCCGCACGGCGCGGCAGGCCGGCGATTTCGCCGACTTCGAGAACAAGTTCACCGGGCGCCTGCACGGGCTTGCGCGTTCGCACGACCTGCTCGTCCACACGGACTGGATCGGAGCGTCGATCGAGGAACTGGTGCGCTCCCAGCTTGCCCCGTTCATCACCGATCCGTCCTGCCTGCAGACATGCGGCCCGGATCTCCTGTTGCGGCCGGAAGCCGTGCAGAATCTCGGCTTCGCCCTGCACGAGCTCGCGACCAACGCCAACAAGTTCGGCGCGCTCCGCCAATCGGGCGGACTGGTGGCGATTCAATGGGACATCGCAAAGACCATTGCCGGCGAGCACCGCATCCGCCTCACTTGGCAGGAGTGCGGCGGGCCGGAGGTCGAGCCGCCGAAACGCACCGGGTTCGGGTCCACCGTGATCCATAAGCTCACCGAGGCTTCGCTCAACGCGACCGTCACCACCGCCTTCGATCGCAAGGGTTTCCGCTGGGAAGTCGACATGCCCGCCAGCGAGATTCTCAGCGAGGGCGATGTCGCGGTCTCCAGCCTGCTCGCCGCCGCCGCCTCGATGCGGGCCGCGAGCTGAGGCTCATTGACCCGATCCTCACAGACCTGCCGCCACAAACCGCACCGGGGAGTTGATGGAGCCCGGCGGCGGGACGATAGTTAGGCTTTCGACAACCGGAGTGACATGATGCGATTAGCGCCAAGCAAACAGCTTCTCATCCGCAGCCTAACCATTGCTGCGCTCGCTGCGTATCCGGCCGTCGCGCTCGGGGCGGACCAGGCCCCGAACATGAAGGGCAAGTGGGTCGGAAAGACCCACACCATCGTCGCCGGCAAGGGCGGGCATTGGCCGAACAGCACCGGCACCTTCGAGCAGCCGGCCTTCTTCGAAAAAGATCTGGTGTTGGAGATCACCGGCCAGGAGGGCCGGCGATTCTGGGGCGTCACGACGATCTCGGGCGGCAACGAGAAGACCGACGAACCGTTCATCGGCGAACTGACCGGCGAAGACAACGAGACGGTCGTGATGGCCGACACCGACGGCTATTTCACCGGTACGCTCGTCGACGACAACGAACTTTCGTTCTGCTACATGCAGGCGGGCGGCAAGACGGAATCGAGCGTCGTCAGCTGCACCGAGGTCAAGCGGACGCCCTGACGCGCGCTGCGCGGGTAAGATCGCCGACGGGCCGCACGGCCCGCAGGATCGCGCGCGCCGCCGCCATGCGCTCAGGCCGCTTCGCCGCGAAAATCCGGCAAAGCGTCACGCAAAACCCCGTAGATCGCCTCGCGCTCCTCGCGCGCGATGGCCTGCTCGAGCTTGGCGAGCCAAGCCCGCACGACCTCGATCGGCGGGCTGACAGGATGCGCCGCCACGATGCCTTCGATGCCGATGTCCGCGGTCGGCTCCTCGCGCGCGAACAGGATTTCCTGCAAGCGCTCGCCCGGCCGGATACCAGTGAACTTGATGTCGATGTCGAGCTGCGGCTCGAGTCCCGAGAGCCGTATCATCCGCTCGGCAAGCTCCACGATCTTAACCGGCTGGCCCATGTTCAGGACGAACACCGATTCCTGCCCGCGCCCGGCGCCGAACGCATGACTAGCGGCCGTGACGACGAGATCGCACGCCTCCCGTATGGTCATGAAATAACGCACCATGGCCGGATCGGTCACCGTCACCGGCCCGCCGGCTTCGATCTGAGCGCGGAACTTCGGCACCACCGAACCGTTCGACGCCAGCACATTGCCGAAGCGGACCGCGATCAGGCGCGTCGCCTGATGGCCCGTCCCGGCGCGCCGGGCGAAATCGGCGTCGAGCGCCTGGCAATACATTTCCGCGAAGCGCTTGGTCGCGCCGAGGACCGAGACCGGCTCGATCGCCTTGTCGGTCGAGATCATCACGAATCCGGCCGCGCCCGCCGCCACCGCCGCGTCGGCCACATTCACCGACCCGAACACGTTGGTCTTGACCCCCTCGCCCCAATCCCGCTCCAGGATGGGAACGTGCTTGAGGGCGGCCGCGTGAAAGACGAAATCGGGTTGGAAATCGGCGAGCAGGCGCTTGATGCGGTCGCGGTCGCGCACATCGGCGATCCGGCCCTCGATGCGCGCCTCGGTGTCCTTGGTCGCCAGCGCCTCCAGCACGGCATGCAGCGCCGGCTCGGAATTCTCGATCACCAACAGCCGCGACGCCCCGAACGTGACGATGCGGTCGCAGATCTCCGCGCCGATCGAGCCACCGCCGCCGGTCACGACGACCGCCCGTCCCTTCACGAAGCTCTCCAGCCGCCCATAGTCGATCTTGACGATGGACCGCAGCAACAGGTCTTCGACATTGACGGGGGCGAGACGCAGTTCTTTCGCGCCGTCTTCCAGCGAGGGCAGCCGGTTGGTCAACAGGCCCAGCCGCCGCGCGCGCATGAGCACCGTCTCGACATTGGCGCCCTTCTCGAAGGCGGAGGCGGTGAGCACCAGCCGGCGCACCTCGGTGCCGCGATCCTTCAGGTCGGAGACGGCGCGCTCGAGCTGGTTGAAATCGCCGAGCACGGAAATGCCGCGCATGATCTGCCCTTGATCCGCCGGCGAGGGCGACAGAATGCCGACCGGCCAGATATGCTTGACCGCGCCGGTCTCTACCGCCCGCAGCAGAACCTCGGCGTCGGCGGCGCGTCCGAGAATGATGATCGGCGTCGCGTTCGTGCCGCTCGCATGATGACGGACGCGCGCATAGCGGAAATAGCGATAGGCAATCCGCGGTCCGCCGAGGAAAAACATCTGCAGGACCCAGTAGAGAATGATGGTCAGCTTGCCGAAAAAGAACTCCCCGAGAACATTGGGCGACACCAGGATATAGTCGGCGACAAGCAGCGAGACGGCGAGCACCGTGGATGCGCGCAAGATGTTGGCGAGGTCGGGGAGCGAGGCGAAGCGCCATTTGGCCCGATACAGATCGAAGTACCAGTAGACGATCATCGCATAGGCCAGCAGACAGGGCAGCGCGATTTCCAAGCCGCCGAGCCGCTCGTTCAGGCCCGCTTCCTCGAAACGCAAATAGAAGCTGGCCAGCAATGCAGCCGCCGTCGCGACCAGATCATGGATGATCACGAGCAGCCGACGTCGATTGCCGAAGACCGATTTCAACATGGTCGGGCCGTACCGCGTGGATTTTGGTGCATTCGCCCCCTGCGCGGCGTGCAAAGCGCTCGGCCGAATGCGATACTACCATAGCACGGGAATGCCAATATGCGGGTAGCTCGCGCCTCCACCGCAGCGGCCGGGCCTACCCTCGCGCAGCGCGAGCTGTTCGGCCATCCGCGCGGGCTTGCCTTCCTGTTCGCGACCGAGATGTGGGAGCGTTTCTCCTACTACGGCATGCGCGCGCTGCTCGTCCTCTACATGGTGAAATATCTGTTCGAGCCCGGCCGCGCCGACACCGTGATCGGATATGCCACGCTCAAACGCGCGCTTGAATTCGGCTTCGGGCCGCTCGATGTCCAGCCTTTCGCCTCGCATGTGTACGGGCTCTATACCGGGCTCGTTTATTTCACGCCGCTGATCGGCGGGCTCATCGCCGACCGCGTGCTCGGCCAGCGCCGCACCGTGATCATCGGCGCCGCGTTGATGGCGGTCGGCCATTTCATGATGGCGTTCGAGCCGCTCCTGTTCTTCGCGCTCGGCACGCTGATCCTCGGCAATGGCGCGTTCAAGCCGAACATCTCGACCCAGGTCGGATCGCTCTACCCGCCGGGCGACGCGCGGCGCGACCGCGCCTACTCGATCTTCTATGTCGGGATCAATATCGGCGCGTTTCTCGCACCGCTGATCTGCGGAACGCTGGGCGAGGAGGTCGGCTGGCACTACGGCTTCGGCGCCGCTGGCGTCGGCATGCTGCTCGGTCTTCTGATCTATCTCTGCGCGGCCCCTGCCCTGCCCGCCGACGCGATCGCCACAACAAACGAGCGCGCGCGCGGACCGCTCATGCGCGAAGAGCGGCGCGGCGCGCTCGCCCTCATCCTGCTCTGCGCGCCGGTCATCCTGTTCTGGGCTACCTATGAGCAACAGGGCAACACGATCGCGCTATGGGCGGACGCCCGCACCGACCGGTCCATCGGCCTGTTCGGATGGACGGTGGACATCCCGACCACTTGGTTCCAGGCGTTCAATCCCTTGATGATCTTCGCGTTCACGCCGTTCATCCTCGCTTTGTGGGCGCGGCAGAGCCGGCGCGGCCGCGAGCCCTCGACGCTCAGCAAAATGGCGCTCGGCTGTTTCGGCGTCACCGCCGCCAATCTCATCCTGGCGATCGCGGCGATGCAGGCGGGCGCCGACAAAGCAAGCTGGCTGTGGCTTTTTGCCTATTTCGTCGTGATCACCGTCGGCGAACTCTATCTGTCGCCGATCGGCCTCTCGCTCGTCTCCAAGATTTCGCCGGCGCGAGCGGTCTCGATGATGATGGGCGTGTGGCTCGCGACAAGCTTCTTCGGCAATCTTCTCGCCGGCGTGCTGGGGAGCTACTGGTCGGCGATGGACAAGCCCGTTTTCTTCCTGATGATCGCCGGCATCGCAGCGCTCGCGGGCGCCGTCATCGCGCTTCTGCGCTGGCCGTTCGGCGGCCTTTTGGAGGGGTGATGCAGGTGCCGCGGATCGGGCGAAAAACCTAGCCGGGGTGCGCGGACCTGCCGCCATGCAGCGACACCCATTCCCAGGTCGCGACCATGACCAGCGTCGCCGTGGCGAGCGCCGCAAGGGCGAGCGGCGACAGCAATGCGTGCACTACGGCGAGGACGGCGAGCATGCCGAGACCCACGAGATGCGACAGCGGAAACCGGGACGAACTCAGCCGTTTGAAGAGCGCGGCGCCGAGCACGAAAAGCGCGGGGCCGCCGAGAATGGCGAGCGCGGTCTTGCCGTCGACATGACCGGCCGGGTGGGCCAGGACGAGTTCGTCCGCCACCGCTCCGACGATAATCCCCGCGATGATCAATAGATGCAGGTAGGTATAGCCGATGCGCGCGAGCCGCCCCGGATCATCGGCCTTGGCGATGTGCTCGGTCCCGCGTTCCGCGCCGATCGCGAAGTAGACCCACCACATCGCCACCGAGCCGACGAAAGCGATGACGAAGGCGATCACCGTTTCGCCGGTGACGGGCAGCTTCCCAAACGTCGCCCCGGTGATGAGCAGCGATTCGCCTAGCGCGATGATGACGAACAGCCCGCAGCGCTCGGCGAGATGCTCCCCTTCGACATTCCAGTCGGTGGTGACCGAGCGCCCGAGCCGCGGAACCCAGAAACCGACCGCGGGAGAGAGATATTCGAGGCCGAGCGCGATGGCCCAGAACAGGAAGCGAATGGAGCCCTCCGCCGGCGCGCCGGCAACCCAGAACACGCCTGACAGGACGAACCAGGCCAGGATGCGCTGGAAATTGCGGGTATTGTTCGGACTGGCCGTCCCGAGCGCAAAGATCGTGAAGGCACTGCGGCCGACCTGCATGAACACATAAGCGGCGGCGAACGCCAGCGCACCGCTCGTGAATGCGGTCGGGATTGAAATCGACAGCACCAGGCCGGCGAGCATGAGCACGAACAACAGTAGCCGGACCAGCGCCCGCTCGGGGTCGAGCCAATTCGTCACCCAGGTCGTATAGATCCACACCCACCACATCGCGAGAAACAGGAACGTCGTTTCGATCAGCCCGCGCAAGGTCAAGTCGTTAAGCAGGGTGTGCGAGAGCTGGGTGACCGCGAACACGAAAACGAGATCGAAGAACAGCTCGACCGGCGAAACGCGCGCGCGCTCGGGCGACGTCTTGTCCCGCAGAAGGCCGGCGTGTCGGATCAGCGACGGCATTCAATCACCGGAGTTCAATGCATCAGGAAGGACCACGCAGGCCGCCGGTATCAATCGAGCGGCAGCCCCGCATAGTTTTCCGCAAGCGCGGTCGAGGCCGCCTTCGAGCCCGCAATGTATTCGATCTCGGTCAATTGGCGGCGACGATCGAACGCCGTTTCGTTTGGAAATCGATGCAAGAGCTGCGTCATGAACCAGGAGAAGCGCTGCGCCTTCCACACCCGGCCGAGACATGTCTCCGAGTAGCGGTCGAGTGCGACGGCGCTGCCGGCGCGGTAGAACTCGGCGAGCGCGCGCGACAGGAAAACCACGTCGGCAAAGGCGAGGTTCATGCCCTTCGCGCCGGTCGGCGGCTGGATGTGGGCGGCGTCGCCGGCGAGGAAGAGCCGGCCATATTGCATCGGCTCCACCACGAAGCTGCGCATCGGCGTTACGCCTTTGAGCAGGATTTTGCCGTGCGGCAGCGCGCACGAACCGCCCAGGCGCGTCCGCAGCTCGTCCCAGATTTTCTCGTCCGGCCACAGCGCCAGATTCTCGTCGGGCGCGCATTGCAGATACAATCGCGACTTCGTCGGCGAACGCATCGAGAAGAGCGCAAAGCCGTGCTCGTGATGCGCGTAGATCAGTTCGGCGGCGGGCGGCGGCGAGTCGGAGAGGATGCCGAGCCAGCCGAAGGGATAGTCGCGCTCATACACCGTCAGCACGCCCGGCGGGATGCTCGGCCGGCAGACGCCGTGAAACCCGTCGCAGCCGCCGATGAAGTCGCAGGAAAGCTCATGCTGGTCGCCGCGGCGCCGGAACCGGATGGCGGGAGCATCGGTCGTTATCCCATCGAGGCGCACATCGCTCACCTCGAACAAAATATCCTCGCCCGCATCGATGAGCTTGGCGAGCAGATCTTTCACCACCTCCTTCTGCTCGTAGATGGTCACGCCCTTCCCGACCAGCGCTCGGAAATCGATGTGATGGAGCCGCCCGCGGGCGCTGAGATAGATCCCGTCGTGGAACATGCCCTGCTGGAGGAGGCGCGCTCCCGCGCCGATCTCGATCAGAAGATCGTTCGCCCATTGCTCGATCAGGCCGGCGCGGACGCGGTTCTCGATATAGGCGCGGCTGCGGTCTTCGAGCACGATCGACTGCACGCCGGCCCGGCGCAGCAGGAGCGACAACATGAGACCGGCGGGACCCGCGCCGACGATGCCGACCTGAGTTCGCATGTTCGATGCTCCACGATGGCCCGCTCGACTATACGCTGTGCCCTGCGCCTGCAAAGACGCGCCCTGCCGAGCCGTTTGGCGTTGGCGGAGCTGTTTTCGGCGATGAGCGCCGCGAGCGGGCGCGCGCTGCCCGCCTAAGGAAAACACGGGCGACAGCGCCGAAGCTTGCGCGCCGCTGCAGCATAATGACGGAAGAATGACGGAAATGCCGATTATTACTTCACTTTTAGCATCAAGGTCATTGACTTCACGCCGCTTATTCTTATGTTGGGGCAGGTGGTTCGCCCTATGTTCGACCACCCCTCCCGAACATAACGTCCGCCGAGCCGGCGCAGTCGGGAGTTTCTCGGCTTTTCCTGAGGTTCCATGCCTTTTTCTCAACTCGGTCTCTCCGACAAAGTGCTGGCGTCAGTCGCGGCCGCCGGATACACGAAACCCACCCCCATTCAAGAGCAGGCCATCCCGCAGGTGCTGTCGCACCGCGACGTGCTCGGCATTGCGCAGACGGGCACCGGCAAGACCGCCGCTTTCGTTCTGCCCATGCTTACCCTGTTGGAGAAGGGGCGCGCCCGCGCACGGATGCCGCGCACCCTGATCCTCGAACCGACGCGCGAACTCGCGGCGCAGGTTCAAGAGAGCTTCACGCGCTATGGCGTCAATCATCGGCTGAACGTCGCGCTCCTGATCGGCGGCGTGTCGTTCGACAACCAGGACGCCAAGCTGACCCGCGGCGTCGATGTGCTGATCGCCACGCCGGGCCGCCTGCTTGATCATACCGAACGGGGCGGCCTGCTGCTGACCGGCGTCGAGTTGCTCGTCATCGACGAAGCCGATCGCATGCTCGACATGGGCTTCATCCCGGACATCGAGCGCATCTGCAAGCTGGTGCCGTTCACCCGCCAGACGCTCTTCTTCACCGCCACCATGCCCCCGGAGATCCAGCGGATCACCAACCAATTCCTGCACAATCCGGTGCGCGTGGAAGTGAGCCGTCCGGCGACGACGGTCGACGCGATCACCCAGTGCCTGGTCAAATGCGGTCGCGAGCCGCATCAGAAGCGCGAGACCCTGCGCCGCCTGATCCGCTCGGCGGAAGGATTCAAGAACGCGATCATCTTCTGCAATCGCAAGCGGGACGTGGCGACCCTCTATCGCTCGCTCTTGCGACACGGCTTCTCCACCATCGCCCTGCATGGCGACATGGACCAGAGCGCGCGCACGGCCGCGCTCGACCAGTTCCGTAAAGGCGAAGTGGCGCTGCTCGTCGCCTCCGACGTCGCCGCCCGCGGGCTCGATATTCCCGACGTCAGCCACATCTTCAATTTCGACGTGCCGCACCACCCCGACGATTACGTCCACCGGATCGGTCGAACCGCCCGCGCCGGTCGCAGCGGAACGGCGATCACCATCGTTGCGCCCCCCGAACAGAAGGCCGTGGCCGCGATCGAGAAGCTGATCGGTCAATCGATTGCCTGGACGGGCGAGCCCCCGCAGCCTCGGGAAGACGCGCCGGTCCGGCGCGAGGCGGTTTCGCACAAGGCGGTTCGGCACGAGGCGGTCGGGGAAGAGGCTCTTTCGCAGGAAGAAGCGACTGGGCCGGTCAGGTTCGGCGCGTCGCGCGCGGGTCGCCGCGGCAAGTCGCCTAGCCCTCGCTCGAGCGAAAAGCCGAAGCAAGCGCCCGGCAATGTCATGCCGATCGAAGCCGCCCGCCGCCGTCAGCCGCCCGCACCCGCCCGCGAGCGCACGGAGGATGTGCAGACGCACCTTCCCGCCTTCCTGCTGCGGCCGTTCCGTGCAAAGGCCTGACGGTCGGCCAGGACAGGCCGTAGCTTTCAGCCACCGATAGATTTTCTAATGCGCCAGCGCGGGTGGAGCAGCCGCTCCCCGTCAGTTGGCGTATTCGTCGCGCGCGGCGGGCGTGATCGCCACCGACTCGCCGCAGCCGCAGGCCGAGGTTTGGTTGGGGTTCGAGAAAACGAAGCCCGCCGAGAGCTTGTCGGCCCTGAAATCCATCTCGGTCCCGAGCAGGAACATGATCGCCTTCTGATCGATCAGAAGGCGCACGCCCTTGTCCTCCACAATTTCGTCGTGGGGCTGCACGGCGTCGGCGTATTCCATCGTATAGGACATGCCGGCGCAGCCGCCGTTCTTCACGCCGATGCGCACGCCGGCGATCGGCCGGTCGGTCCGCGTCAGCACTTCCCTGATCCGGCTCGCGGCCGCATCGGTCAAGCGCATGACCTGAGGCCTCGGTCGCGGATTGGCCATGTCTTTCCTCCACTCATCCGGCCGACGCCGGTCAACGAAACCAGTCTCTCGCCTATGTAAGGGCTCCACGCGCGCGCCCCAAGGCGGCCCTACCACATGTTGAGGACGACCCGCGCTTCGTCCGACATCCGGCTCGGGTCCCAAGGCGGATCCCAGACGACCTGCACGTTGACGGGGCCGACGCCGGCGACGCCCGACACCGCGTTCTCCACCATGATCGGCAGTTCCTGCGCCGAGGGGCAGTTGGGCGTGGTCAGCGTCATGTCGATATCGATCTTGCGGTCGTCGCCGATCTCGATCCGGTAGATCAGTCCAAGCTCGTAGATGTCGGCCGGGATTTCCGGGTCATAGACCGTCTTGATCGCGCCGACGATATCGTCGGTCAGACGCGTGATCTCATCCGCGGTCATCGCGGGGCCGTCGCCCGGCCCGGACGCGGAGCGCCCGTTCTCAACGGCATCGACGCCGGCGGTCGGCTCGGCGTCGCGCGGGGGGTCGTACGCATTCTCGTTCATGCAAAGAACTCCTGGGCCTTGATCAGCGCTTCGGCCAGGCTGTCCACCTCTTCGCGCGTGTTGTAGAGGCCGAATGAAGCCCTGCAAGTAGCGGTGACGCCGAACCGGGCGAGCAAGGGCATTACGCAATGAGTGCCGGCCCGAATGGCGACCCCGGAGCGGTCGATGATCGTCGCGACGTCGTGCGGATGAGCGCCCTTCATCTCGAATGAAATGATCGCACCCTTCTCCCGCGCCGTCCCGAACATGCGCAGCGAATTGATCTCGCGCAACCGGTCATGCGCATAGGACAGGACCGATTGCTCGTGCGCGCGAATGCGCGTCTTGCCGATCGAGTTGATGTAGTCGAGCGCGGCGGCAAGCCCGATCGCCTGCACGATCGCCGGCGTGCCCGCCTCGAACCGGTGGGGCGGA
>DASUPI010000152.1:0-6585 GCA_036281135.1 Rhodoplanes sp.
TCAGTACCGGTACTGATCCGTCTTGTACGGCCCGTCGAGGTGCACGCCGATATAGGTCGCCTGCTTCTCGGAAAGCCGCGTCAGCTTCGCGCCGATCTTGGCGAGGTGCAGCCGCGCGACCTTCTCGTCGAGATGCTTGGGCAGCGTGTAGACCTTTTTCTGATACTTGGTCGGATTGGTGAACAGCTCGATCTGCGCCAGCGTCTGGTTGGTGAAGGACGACGACATCACGAAGCTCGGATGCCCCATCGCGTTGCCGAGATTCACCAGCCGGCCCTCCGAAAGCAGGATGATGCGCTTGCCGTCGGGAAACTCGATCTCGTCCACCTGCGGCTTGACATTGTGCCATTTGAGATTGCGCAGCCCCTGCACCTGGATCTCGGAATCGAAGTGCCCGATATTGCAGACGATGGCGCGATCCTTCATCCGCCGCATGTGATCGACGGTGATGACGTCGACATTGCCGGTCGCGGTGACGAAAATGTCGGCGCGCGGCGACGCCTCGTCCATGGTGGTGACTTCGTAGCCTTCCATCGCCGCCTGCAGCGCGCAGATCGGATCGATCTCGGCGACCAGCACGCGGCAGCCCGCCTGGTGCAATGACGCGGCCGAGCCTTTGCCGACATCGCCGAAGCCGGCCACCATCGCGACCTTGCCCGCCATCATCACATCGGTGCCGCGGCGGATGCCGTCGACGAGGCTTTCCCGGCAGCCATAGAGATTGTCGAATTTCGACTTGGTGACGCTGTCATTGACATTGATGGCGGGGAACAGCAGCCGTCCCTCCTTCTCCATCTGATAGAGCCGATGCACCCCCGTCGTCGTCTCCTCGGTGACGCCGCGAATGCTTTTCGCCATGGTCGCGTACCAGCCGGGCTGGCTCGCGACGCGATGCTTGATCGCGGCGAACAGCACTTCCTCCTCCTCGTTGGTCGGATGATGCAGCACCTGCGGGTTCTGCTCCGCCTGCATGCCGAGATGAACGAGCAGCGTGGCGTCGCCGCCGTCGTCGAGAATCATGTTGGGCGCGCCGCCGTCCGACCATTCGAAAATGCGGTGCGTGTAGTCCCAATAATCCGTCAGCGTCTCGCCCTTGACGGCGAAGACCGGGGTTCCGCCGGCCGCGATCGCGGCGGCCGCATGGTCCTGCGTGGAGTAGATGTTGCAGGAGGCCCAGCGCACATCGGCGCCGAGCGCTTTGAGCGTCTCGATCAGCACCGCGGTCTGGATGGTCATATGCAGCGAGCCGGCGATGCGCGCTCCGCGCAGCGGCTGCAGCGGCCCATACTCCTCGCGCGTCGCCATCAGGCCGGGCATTTCCGTCTCGGCGATGGCGATCTCCTTGCGACCCCACTCGGCGAGCCCGATGTCCTTCACCGCGAAGTCCGCGCCCGCGCTTTCGCCGGTCGCATGCGCGGGGTGCTTGGCGGCTTTCGGCAAAGCGGTCATTGCAGGCTCCATCATCGTGCGGGATCGCGCCCGGCTATGCCGGGACGGACAAGCCGCGCCTATAGCAGGCCGCCGGCGGACCTGCAACAACATATAAAGATGTCTTTATGTCGCCCGGCCGCCGCAGCGGGGCTTGCGCCCGCTCAATCGTCTTCGCCGAAGCGGTTGCCGATCAGTTCTTCAAGCGCGGTGATCACGCCGGCGGCGTCGGTCCCGACCGCCTCGACCCGGATGGAGGTGCCGGGCGCGGCCGCGAGCATCATCAGGCCCATGATGGATGTTCCGCCGACGGTCTCGCCGCAGCGGGACACCCGGACCTCGGCGTCGAAGCGCTCCACCGTCTGCACGAACTTCGCGGAGGCGCGGGCGTGCAGCCCTTTCTGGTTGACGATCGGCAGGTCACGCACGATCGCTCCGGGCCGGGGCTCCGGAGCCTCCGGCGGGCACTCGGGTTCGGATTGAACCTGCTCGTTCATTTCCCGGCAAGAACCCTGCTGGCGATCGTGATGTATTTACGCCCGGATTCTTGCGCCGCTGCAACTGATTCCGCGAGCGGACATTCGGCCCGGATCTTGGCGAGCTTTACTAGCATCGGCAGATTGATGCCCGCCAAAACCTCGACATTGGGCCGGCTCATCACCGAGATCGCGAGATTCGAAGGCGTGCCGCCGAACATGTCGGTGAGGATTGCGACGCCGTCGCCGGTGTCCACCCGCTGCACCGCCTCGATGATGTCCTTACGGCTTTGTTCGACATTGTCAGTCGGCTGGATCGTCACGGTTTCGATTTGACTCTGCGGGCCCACCACGTGCTCCAGCGCGGATCGAAACTCGACGGCGAGACGCCCGTGAGTGACGAGAACAAGCCCGATCATGGGAACTCCCCGCGGCGCATCTGCTGCACCGCACCCAAACACCATCATGACAGCCTGCATCCCAAGCGCAAGAGGCTGTTTTGGCCCGGACAAATGTGGTGCGGTGCGGCAAAACGGGGCGGGTTCGGCGGCCGGCTGGAGCCCCGGCGGACCTGGCGGCGCGCCCCTCGCCTGACGGGTCAGGCCTCCGACCCATGTGGCCGACCGGCCGGCGCATTCGTTCCGATGGAGTCGTTTCATCTGGAACGGGTACACCATGGGATTTCAATGCGTCTGCTAGAAATTCCGGTCGAACTCTGTTCGGACGCGGCAAACCGACGGGACAGGAACGCATCACGGGGCCCGCTCGGTTTCGAGCGCCGCCGCGACAATCAGTAGCGGGTCGACCCCCGCCGGGACGGACAGGCGAGGCAGCGTGATCCCTTCGATGACCGTCGTGCTGTCGGGCCCATCCGGCATGCGCTGAGCGTGCTGGTCGGCGAGATCGCAGACCAAGGTCACGACGGCCATCGGCTCATAGGCCACGCGGCGAATGCCAAGGCCGCGCACCTCGAGCAGACCGGCGAGTTCCGGCGCGGGGCGGGCGATCAGGCGTCCGTGAGCGGCCGCGAGCATAACCCGGTCATCGGCGACCAGGCGCGCGAAACGGAAGAGCCCGGTCTCGGCCGCCGCGAGGGTCTGCAACACGAGATGCGACTTGCCGGCCCCCGCCGGCCCACGCATCAGGATCGCACGCGGGCCGACCAGGACGACGGAGCCGTGGACGGTCGGCGCCATCCTGGTCACATGGCCGGCAGTCGGACGACGAAGCGGGCGCCCAGCACCGTCGGCGCTTCGCCGTCGAACTGGGCCTCGACCCGGTTCTCCGCCCAGATGCGACCGCCATGCGCCTCCACGATCTGCTTGGAGATCGACAGGCCGAGGCCGGAATTTTGTCCGAAGCCCTGCTCGGGCCGATCGGTATAGAACCGGTCGAACACCTTTTCGACCGCGTCGGGCCGGATGCCGGGTCCGTCGTCGTCGACCACGATTTCGAGCTCGTCCTTGAGCCGCCGGCAGGTGACGCGCACGCCGCCGCCGGGCGGCGAGAACGAACGCGCATTGTCGATGAGATTGTGGACGACCTGCCCCAATCGCGAGTCGTGTCCGGACACGAGGAAATGGCGCGGCCCGCCGCCTTCGAAGCCGAGCGTCACGCCGACATTGCTGTTCTTGACCTCGTTGGAGATCGCCACCACGGTCGTCAGCAGCCGGCGCAGGTCGATCGGCGTCGAGTCCTGCCGCTGCAGCTCGGCATCCAGTCGGCTCGCGTCGGAAATGTCGGAAATCAGCCGGTCCAGGCGCTTCACGTCGTGCTCGATCACCGCGAGCAGGCGCGCCTGGCTCTCGCCGGTCTTGGCGCGGGGCAGCGTTTCCACCGCCGAGCGCAGCGAGGTGAGCGGGTTCTTCAATTCGTGGGCGACGTCGGCGGCGAAGCTCTCGATCGCTTCGATGCGCCGATAGAGCGCGCTCGTCATGTCCCGCAGCGCGCCCGAGAGATGGCCGATTTCGTCGCGCCGCGCGGTGAAATCGGGAATCTCCTCCCGCGCCTTGATCCGCCGGTGCACCCGCTCGGCGCCATCGGCCAGCCGGCGCACGGGGCCCGCGATGGTGCCGGCGAGCAGAAGCGACAACACGGTCATGATGCCGGCGGCGACGAAGAACACCTTGACGATGGCCAGCCGCTCCGCCTCGACGATCTCGTCGATGTCTCCTCCCCGCGTCGACAGCAGCAGCGCACCGCGCACCACCCGCGAGCGCTGGATCGGAACCGCGACCGACACGACGACATTGCCGCGATCGTCGATCCGCACCACGCTCGCTTTGTGGCCTTCCATCGCCTGGGCGATTTCCGGATAGGTCTTGCCGTTTTCCTCCGGACCGATCTCGCGATAGCGCGGCAGGTCGCCGCGACCGAGCCAGCGCCGCACGGCGATGAATGTGCGCTCGACGAGGCCGGGCTTCTCCACCGTCGGCGGCGGCAGATCGAAGCGCAGCACGTCGCCCCGCCCGATAAAGTTGCGGCTGTCCATGAACAACACGCCCTCGCGGTCATAGATGCGCGCGCGTGTGTTGATGGGAGTGACCAGCCGACGCAGCAGCGGGGCCACCTGCTCGGGATTGAGCGGAAACTCATTGCCGAACAGCACATCGTCGGACGGGTCGTAGCTGTCGCCGGCTTGCAGCTCGAGCAGGCGCTGCGGATCGATGGCGATGGTGTCGATGTCGACTGTCGCGGAGGAGGCGATCGCCCCGGAAATGATCTCGCCCTGCACGAGCAGGCTGTGCACGCGGGCGTCGATCAGCCCGGCGCGGAACTGGGTGAGATAGAGAATGCCGACGACCAAGGCGAGCAGGCCGGCGACGTTGAGGAACACGATGCGGCGCGTGAGGCTCGAGAACGTCGCCGTGAGGAAAACCTTCCAGACCGGGAGAAGAAGGCCGACCAGCTTGTCGAGGCGGAGCGCCTTGACGGCCGGCGTCGCGGCGGCGGCGGCCCGCTCGGCGGCGCGGCCGGCCGCTTTGGCCGCAAGCACGGAGCGGGCGGCTGTCTCCCGCAGGATGGGTTGGGCCGTCAGCCAGGCCCCCCGCGTCGTACGGACGAGCGCCCGGCGCGCTCGCGCCGCCCGGAGCCATGCCTCCGATCGGATGCGGCCCACCCGGACCGTCCCGGCTTTGGTGCGAAGGTCCGGCGATCGCAGCAAGCTCCAGGCTGCGCGCAGCGTCATTTGCGAGGCTAGCCAGCTTCGCCTCAGGCTGCGGCGGCTCAGCCCGAATGCGCGCCGCGCCCGGGCAGGCGCCGGACGTTGCGTCGGACTGAACTCAGTCCCCTGACTATCGGCGGTACGATCGAGCACGGTTACTGCGTCTCGCCGGTTGATGCGCCGCGGTGAGGCCGCCGAAGATCCCCGCAATCAGCTCTCGCCGCATGTCCCGACGGGCGGGCGCGACGCCTCATTCCTTGAAGCGGTAGCCGACCCCGTACAGAGTTTCGATCATGTCGAAATCGTCGTCGGTCTGCTTGAACTTCTTGCGCAGGCGCTTGATGTGGCTGTCGATGGTGCGGTCGTCGACATAGACCTGGTCGTCATAGGCCGCATCCATCAGGGCGTTCCGGCTCTTCACCACGCCCGGGCGCTGGGCCAGCGCCTGCAGGATGAGGAACTCGGTCACCGTGAGCGTGACCGGCTCGCCCTTCCAGGTGCAGGTATGACGCTCGGGATCCATGCGGAGCAGCCCGCGTTCGAGGACCTTGGCCGAGTCGGTCTCCTTGGGTGGGCTGCCGTCCTTGGGCGTAACCCGGCGGAGGACCGCCTTCACGCGTTCGACCAGAAGCCGCTGGGAGAACGGTTTGCGGATGAAGTCGTCGGCGCCCATTTTCAGGCCGAACAACTCGTCGATCTCTTCGTCCTTCGAGGTAAGGAAGATCACCGGAACGTCCGACTTCTGCCGCAGCCGGCGCAGCGTCTCCATTCCGTCCATGCGCGGCATCTTGATGTCGAGAATGGCCAGATCCGGCATGCTCGTCTTAAAACCGTCGAGCGCGGACGCGCCATCGGTGTAGGTCTGAATGCGGTAACCTTCCGCTTCGAGGGCGATCGAAATCGAGGTAAGGATGTTTCGGTCGTCGTCGACGAGGGCAATGGTGGGCATTTGGCCTTTCCCGTGACGGTCGAATTCAGGGCCTTGAAAGCCCGCAAAGCTGGGCCGAAATGTGACCTTGGGTCACGCCGGGGATCGGCCCGCCGACGTCAAGTGATGAACAAGTCTAACGATTCACGATTGATTTAGCCACCCCATTGATGCGTGAGCGCCTTATTGGTGCTTGCGATGGATTGAAAAGGAGGATCCCCGATGCCCGAGGCGCAGCGCCCCCTGCCGGGTTCCATGCCTGGCCGGATCCCGGAAAACGCCCTGCCCCCACAGGACTTCGACCCGGTGGGCGTCGCCAAGCGCCTGCTCCGCACAACCCGCGCGGGTACGCTTGCGACGCTGGACCGCCATACCGGCTATCCCTTCGCCTCGCTCGTGAACGTGGCGACCGACCTGGACGCGTCGCCGATCATCCTCGTCTCGCGGCTATCCACCCACACGGCCAATCTGGAACGCGACGGCCGCGCCTCCGTTCTGCTCGCCGCGAGCGGCAAGGGCGACCCGCTCGCCCATCCGCGGCTCACCGTGCTCGGCGAGTTCGTCCGCCGCGACGATGATCCGCGCCTGCC
>DASUPI010000153.1:0-10977 GCA_036281135.1 Rhodoplanes sp.
GCCGCAGCCGTTCGGACCGACAACGCCGGTCAGCCCCGGCTCGATGAGAAAATCGGTCGGCTCGACGAAGGACTTGAATCCGATCAGGCGCAGCCGCGTGAGCTTCATCGTGCGCCGCCTCCGTGCCGGGGGCGCGCGCCGTTGGCCACGCGAAGGGGGTGCGTTTTCTTACCCCGTATCCGGGTTAGGCCCGGCGCCGGTCGAATCAGGAATAGCCGCATCATTCGGAGAATGAATCACAGGCGGAGTCGAACGCAACAGGCGTCGCGGCTTGTCCATATGTTTGTCGCGTGGCGTCGCGCGCGCGCAGCGCCGATCCGGCCCTTCGCGGCGCGGCGTAATAGCCTTAAGTATTTGTCAGCTCTTGAGATACTTCTCGATCAGCTTCTCGAATTCCGCCAGCGGCTGGGCCCCGACGAGTCGCTCGCCATTGATGAAAAAAGTGGGCGTCGACTGGATGTTGAACTTGTCGGAACCGCGTTTGCGCACCTCTTCGAGACCATCGAGCATCTTCTGATTCGACAGGCACTCGTCGAAAGCCTGCTGCGTGAAGCCGACCTGCTTGGCGATCGCCAGCAACGGCGGAAGCGGATTTGGCACTACCCACTTACCGTACTGCTCGAACAGGGTGTCGACGATCGAGTAGTACTTGTCCTTGCCGGCGCAGCGCGCCAGCATGAACGCCCCGGCCGCCAGCGGATCGAGCGGAAATTCGCGCAGGATGTAGCGCACCTTCCCGGTGTCGATGTAGCGCTCCTTGATTTGCGGAAGCGTCTTCACCGTGAAGTCGGCGCAATGATTGCAAGTCATCGATGCGTATTCGACGATGGTCACCGGCGCGTTCTCGGGGCCCATCGCGATGTCGCCCAGCGCGCTCGGCTGCATCAGTTCCGCAACATCGACGACCTCGGCGCGTGCGGCGGGCACGCCGACACAGGCCGCGAACGCGAGCGCGGCGCCGCCATAAACGACTTCGCGACGGGAAATTTGCACGGTCATCCTCGTCATCCGCATGGGTTGTGATGGTGGGGGCTAATGGTCCAATCGGTAGCGGCTTTGACCATCGATGGCAATCTTGACGCGCGTATGGGCCGGTTGCCCTGCTCACATTGGTTTGATGCCGCCGCGACGCGTCGTCACGCCTTCATGCGAAGGAAAGCGGGGCGCGCCTGCCTACAATCCGCAGGAGCGCCTGCCTTCGCGGCGTCATCAGCAGCACCCGCGGAAGCGCCCCTTGCCGACGGCGTAGCGCGCTTCCTGCCGATCGCGGAAGAACTCCTCATAGGTCATGATCGGCTCATCCGGATGGTTCCGCCGACGATGCTCGACATAGGTGGCGTAGTCGGGGATGCCGACCATGAGACGCGCGGCGCGCACCATCCATCCTGAGAGATTGAGCGTATCAGGCATGGGCAGGCCTCGCGCTTGCGACCGACCCGCCGACCTCGACCGCGGTGGAACCCGGCGTGCGGAGCGCCCGGCGGATGCCGACGATCCCGTAGACCGCGATCGCGATCACCACCGCCACGAACAGGAAGGCCATGGTGGCGTTCACATAGTCGTTGAAGACGATGCGCTGCATCTCCTCGATCGTCTTGGCGGGCGCGAGCACGCGGCCTTCGGCGAGCGCGTCCCCGAACACCTGCGCATGGGCGAGAAAGCCGATGCTCGGAGTTGCGCTGAACACTTTTTGCAGGCCCGCGGTGAGCGTGCAGGCGAGCAGCCACAGCGTCGGCACGATGGTCACCCACGCGTAACGCTGGCGCTTCATCTTGAACAGAACGACGGTGCAAAGCGTGAGCGCGATCGCCGCCAGCATCTGGTTGGAGATGCCGACCAGCGGCCACAGCGTGTTGATCCCGCCCAGCGGATCGATCACGCCCTGGTAGAGGAAATAGCCCCACAGCAGCGCGGCGAGCCCCGATCCGATCAGGTTGTTGGTCCACGACTCGGTGATGCGGAAACGCGGCGCGACGCTGCCGATCATGTCCTGGATCATGAATCGCGCCACCCGCGTGCCGGCGTCGACCGTGGTCAGGATGAACAGCGCCTCGAACAGGATCGCGAAGTGATACCACAGGCCCATCATGGTCTGGCCGCCGAGCATGCCCGAGAGGATTTGCGCCATGCCGACCGCGAGCGTCGGCGCGCCGCCCGTGCGCGACAGCACGGTGTGCTCGCCGACATCGTGGGCGATCTGCGTCAGCATCTCCGGCGTGATGGCGAAGCCCCAGCCGGATATCACCTGCGCCGCCTGTTCGACATTGGTGCCGATCAGCCCGGCCGGGCTGTTCATGGCGAAGTAGACGCCGGGCTCGATCACCGTGGCGCTGATCAGCGCCATGATGGCGACGAAGGATTCCATCAGCATGCCGCCATAGCCGATAAAGCGGAGCTGGCTTTCATTCTCGATCAGTTTCGGCGTGGTGCCGGAGGCGATCAGCGAATGGAAGCCGGACACGGCCCCGCAGGCGATGGTGATGAACAGGAAGGGGAACAGGCTGCCCGACCACACCGGGCCCGTTCCGTCGATGAAGCGGGTGACGCTCGGCATCTTCAGCTCGGGACGCACGAGGATGATGCCGATCGCGAGCAGCGTGATCGTTCCGATCTTGAGGAACGTGGAGAGATAGTCGCGCGGGGCGAGCAGGAGCCAGACCGGCAGGACCGAGGCGACGAAGCCGTAGCCGATGATGGCGAGCGCCAAATGCTCGCCCGACCAGTTGAACAGGACCGCAAGCTCCGGCGTCTCGGAGACGGTGCGGCCGTAGATCAGCGCCGCCATCAAGAGCACGAAGCCGATGACGGACATTTCCCCGATGCGTCCGGGACGGATGACCCGGCTGTAGACGCCCATCAACAACGCGATGGGAATGGTCGAGACGACGGCGAAGGTGCCCCACGGGCTGCCCACCAGCGCCTTGACGACGACCAAAGCGAGCACCGCGAGCAGGATGATCATGATCAGAAGCACGCCGATCAGCGCGATGCCGCCGGCGACCGGCCCCATCTCGGACCGGATCATGTCGCCCAGCGAGCGGCCGTCGCGCCGCGTCGAGAGGAACAGCACGGTGAAGTCCTGCACGGCGCCTGCGAACACCGCGCCGGCGAGAATCCAGAGTGTCCCCGGCAGATACCCCATCTGCGCGGCAAGGACGGGGCCGACCAGCGGACCGGCGCCGGCAATGGCCGCGAAATGGTGCCCGAACACGACATACTGGTTGGTTGGCACGTAATCGAGGCCATCATTGCGGCGCTGCGCCGGCGTCGGGCGCGCCGGGTCGACTCCGAGCACCTTATTGGCGATGAACAGGGCGTAGAACCGGTAGGCGATGAGGAACACACAGACCGCGGCGACAATCAGCCAGGCGGCATTGACGGTCTCCCCGCGGTTTAACGCGATGACGCCGAGGGAGATCGTGCCGACCAGGACAACGACCGTCCACAATGCCTTTCGTTGTACGGGATGTTCGCCGAGTGTCAGAACGCTCATGGTGAGTCTCCGGTCGCGCCCCCGAGTTTCGCCGTTTGTTGATGTTGTGGGAGTAATCGCGGCGCCGACGATCTGTTCAGCGCCTACAAGAAAATTAGTCAAGCTGGTTCTTATCTTCAGGCGGCGCTGCAACTAGTTGGGGTGGCGGGCCGCAGCCGCCGCGACCGGGGCGGGAGCAAGGTCCGAGTCTGCATGAGCAACGTCAATCCCAACCGCTTCACCACTCGCCCGGAGATCGAGGGCACGTTCGGCGTCGTGACGTCGACGCACTGGATCGCGACCGCGGTCGGGATGGCGACCCTCGAGAAGGGCGGCAACGCGTTCGATGCGGCGGTTGCGACCGCCTTCACGTTGCAGGTGGTCGAGCCCCATCTCAACGGCCCGGGCGGCGAGGCGCCGATCATTCTCTTCGATGTGCGACGCGGGAAGCCCGAGGTGATCTGCGGCCAGGGCCCGGCGCCGGCCGGCGCGACGATTGCGCATTATCGCCGCCTCGGGCTCGATTTGGCGCCCGGGACCGGGCTGCTCGCGGCCTGCGTGCCCGGCGCGTTCGACGCCTGGATGAAGCTCCTCCTCGAATACGGCACGATGCGCCTCGCCGATGTGCTCGCGCCGGCGATCGCCTATGCCCGCGAGGGGCATCCGCTCGCGGAGCGCGCCAGCGCGACCATTGCCGCCGTCGAGCCGCTCTTTCGCGCGCATTGGCCGAGTTCCGCCGCGGTCTTTCTGCCGAACGATGCGGTTCCCGCGCTCGGCAGCCGCTTCGTCAACGATAGGCTCGCCGAGACCTATGCGCGCATCCTGCGCGAAGCCGGGACCATCGGCGGTCGCGAGCGCGCGATCGCGCATGCGCGCCGGCTGTGGTCGCAGGGTTTCGTGGCAGACGCAATCGATCGCTTCTGTCGCACGCAAGAGCTGATGGACACGAGCGGAGAACGCCATTCCGGCGTGCTCACGGGCCATGACCTCGCGCGCTGGGAGGCCGGCCTCGAAATGCCGCTCGCCTACGACTACGGCCGCTACACGGTGTGCAAGCCGGGCGTGTGGTCGCAAGGGCCGGTCGCGCTGCAGCAACTCGCTCTGCTCAAGGGGTTCGATCTCGACGGGCTCGACGTGGCCGGTCCGGACTTCATCCACACGCTCGTCGAATGCTCGAAGCTCGCTTTCGCCGACCGCGAGGCCTTCTACGGCGATCCCCTTTTCGCGCCGGCGCCGATGGAGACGCTCCTCTCGGATGCCTACAACGACGCGCGCCGCCGGCTGGTGGACAACGCCGCCTCGCTCGACTTGCGGCCGGGCTCGATCGAGGGCTTCGGGTCGGTGATCGCATCGCGTCGCGTAGCCGACGGGCGCGCCGGACATATCGGCGCGACCGGCGCCGGCGAGCCGACCGTCGGCCGCATCGGCGAGATGCGCGGCGACACGGTGCATTTCGACATCGTCGATCGCGCCGGCAACATGATCTCGGCGACGCCCTCGGGCGGCTGGTTGCAGTCCTCGCCGACAATCCCGGAGCTCGGCTTCTGCCTCGGCACGCGCGCGCAGATGTTCTGGCTCGAGGAGGACCATCCCGCCTCGCTTGCGCCCGGCAAGCGACCGCGCACCACGCTCTCGCCGACGCTGGCGCTGCGCGATGGCGAGCCGTATCTCGTCTGGGGCACGCCGGGCGGCGACCAGCAGGACCAGTGGATCCCCCAGTTCTTTCTCCGGCATGTGCACGCCAAGCTCAATCTGCAGGAGGCGATCGACGCGCCGGCCTGGCACTCGGAGCATTTCCCGATTTCATTCTGGCCACGCACCGCGCGTCCGGGCGTGCTTGTCGTGGAGGAGCGCGTGCCGGCGGCGACGCGGCGCGAGCTCGAGAAGCGCGGCCATATTGTCGAGGTCGGTCCGGCCTGGTCCGAAGGGCGGCTCACCGCCGCCGCGCGCGACGGGTGGAAGCGTCGCGCCGCCGCCAATCCGCGCGGCATGCAGGGTTATGCCGCGGGCCGCTGATCAGCCGACGCGCGTCCGGCGGGTCAGCGCGTCACGACGATTCTCTGATAGACCCCGCCGAACAGGGACTCGCGCTCGAGCGGCAGGTCGGACCACGGCTTCGGCATCCATGTGGTGAGGTCGTTGCGCCACAGATCGAAGGCGAACGGCTCGAGAGTCGCGAGCACGAGGCCGAGCGCATAACGGATCGGGTTCCACCAGCGCGGCCGCGCATAGTCGATGATGACGATCTTGCCGCCGGGCTTCACCACGCGGAAGAGCTCGCTGAGCGTGCGCGTGCGGTGGCTCTCGGGCTGTTCGTGGAACAGGAGATAGACGATCGCCCGGTCGTAGGCCGCGTTCGGCATGTTGAGGTCGGCCGAATCCATGTTCAGCAGCCGCACGGGCGCGTCGGGCGGCAGCTTTCGGCGGACATTGCCGAGCTGGGCGGGCACGACATCGACGACGTCGAGACGGCCGCCGCTTTCGCTCACCCGTTGGCAAAGATGCGGCGTGAGATCGCCATAGGCGCATGCCACCTGCAGCGTCCGGCCGGGCATGGCATCGCCCATCGCGGCGAGCGCTGCGTCCCGCAGCCTCGCGTAGTTCCCCCAGAGGATCAGGTTGATGATCCATTGGCGGTCGAAGAATCGGATCGCGCGCGGATCGATATACGCCCACCAATAATGCTTCGAGAGATAGGGCGGGATCGCGACGGCGGGGATGTAGGAGCTCTTGGACGGCCTTGCTTCGGCTCGCGCCGACACCGGCGCATGGAGTGCCGCAGTTCGCATTGTGTGACCTCGCAGCGGCGAAGATCTCGGCTGAGCCCCCGGCGCTCCCATCGCACCTCGCGACGGGGCGCGCTTTGAGGAAACGCAAGCCGACTGTTCGGTCGTTCCTTCAAAGGTTAGGTGAACCGCGGTTCAGCGCGTCAGCACGATCTTCTGATAGAGCCCGCCGAAAAACGACTCGCGGCGGACCGGCCGGTCCGCCCACGGCTTGGGCATCCAGGCCGCGATATCGTCGCGCCAGAGATCCAAAGCGAACGGCTCGAGCGCCGCCAGCAGCGGTCCGAGCACATAGCGGAGCGGGTTCCACCAGCGCGGCGGCGCATAATCGACGACGACGATCTGACCGCCCGGCTTCACCACGCGCAGGAGTTCGCTGATGGTCCGCTTGCGATAGCTCTCCGGCTGCTCGTGCAGCAGGAAGAACACGATCGCGCGGTCATAGGTCGCATCGGGAAGCTGCAGGTTGGAGGAATCCATTCTGAGCATGCGCGCGGGCGCGTCGGCGGGCAGCTTCTTGCGCAGATTGTTGAGCTGCACCGGCAGCACGTCGACGATATCGAGTTCGCCGCCGCCCGCCGCCACGCGACGGGCAAGCCGCGTCGTGAGATCGCCGTAGACGCAGGCGACCTGCAGCGTCCGGCCGGGAAGGCGCGTGCCGAGATCGATCAGGGCCGCATCGCGCAGCCGCGCGTAATTGCCCAGCAGAATCGCGCTCGCCAGCCACTGGCGCTCGAAAATGCGCACCGCGTTGGGATGTACATATGCCCACCAGTAATGGATATCGAGATAGCTCGGGATGACATGGTCGTCCGCGCGCAAATCGACCAACGGCAAACCCGCCTGCGCCACCCCCGGACCGGCCGGAGGCGCAATGACTGACTCCATAGATATACTCCCCCTAATGGGTCGTGCTTACCCGGCGGGACTTCACTTTAGCCTTATGACCGGCGTCTCCCTCATTCCCGAGCTGCGGCCGAGAAAACCGATAGCACAGGAGAGTCGCGCTGCAACATCCCTGCACACGGGCTTTTTCCGGTAACATGATGCGTCGGCTTGTCGCGTGTTTGGGCGCCGGCTTGCGAGCGGCCGCGCCGGCTCAGAATCCGCGCGCCTGGGCGTTGGGAAAGAAAAGCTGCTCGCCGCCGATGCGATAATCGGCGATCGCCTTCTGGCCGTCCGGCGACAGAATCCAATCGATGAAGGCTTGCCCTTCTTCTTTCTTCGCGTGCGGGAATTTCTCCGGATTCACCAGGATGATTCCATACTGGTTGAACAGCCGCCGGTCGCCTTCGACCGCAATCGCGAGGTCGCCGCGGTTCTTGAAGGAGATCCAGGTGCCGCGGTCCGCAAGCACATAGGCGTTCATCGCCGACGCGGTGTTCAGCGCCGCGCCCATGCCCTGGCCGATCTCACGATACCAGGGGCCCTTGTCCTTGCCGATGTCGACGCCGGCGGCCTGCCACAACGCGAGCTCCGCCTGATGCGTGCCGGAGCGATCGCCGCGCGACACGAACGGCGCCTGCTTCGTCTTGATGGCGGTGAGCGCGGCGGCGATGTCTTTCGTTCCGACGATGCCGGCAGGATCGCCCTTGGGGCCAATCAGAACATAATCATTGTACATCACGTCGAAGCGCCGCACGCCGAAACCGTCGGCGACGAACTTCTCTTCCTGCGGCTTGGCGTGGACCAACACCACATCGGCGTCGCCCCGGCGTGCGGTGTCGAGCGCCTAGCCGGTGCGCTGCGCGATCACCCGCACATCGATGCCGGTCTTCGCCTTGAACAGCGGCAGGAGGTGCCCGAATAGGCCCGAATCCTGCGTCGACGTGGTGGAGGCGACGACGATGGATTTCTCCTGCGCGGCAGCTTGCGTGAAGAGCAAGCTCACAAGCGCAAGTAAGATCGCCGCGCCTTCGACTTTACGCGCAAATGATCGCCCCCACCCGTCGCGCTGACGCGCGACGCCCTCCCCCGCAAGCGGGGGAGGGTTGGGGAGGAGGTCACGCGTAAGGGGCGATACACGCTCGCGGCGACGGTATGAGAGAGCCATGTGGCGAGGCGTTATTTGCATTTGCGGTCCTCCCGGAGGATGTCAGATCACGAGGTCGCCCCGCACAAATGCGGCAGCCTCAGGCGTTGCTGGCGAGGAAAAGAACTGCTGCGCCGGCGCGTGCTCGCGGATGCGTCCGCCCACGAGCAGCACCACGTCGCCGGCAAGCCGGCGCGCCTGGCCGAGATCGTGCGTCGCCATCACGACCTTGATCCCTCTCGCCGCGACGGCGAGCACGATTTCCTCGACCGCCTTGGTGTTGGCGGGATCGAGGCTCGCCGTCGGCTCGTCGAGGCACAGCACTTCGGGGTCGCGCGCAAGCGCGCGGGCAAGCGCAAGGCGCTGCTGCTCGCCGCCCGACAAGCGGCGCGCCGGCCGGCCCGCCTGGTTCGAAAGGCTGGCCTGGGCGAGTAGCTGACGCGCGCGTTCGCTGCGCCGTCCCCACGCGATTCCCGCCGTGGCGAGCGCATAGGTCACATTGGCGAAGGTCGAGCGTCGCAGCATCACCGGGCGCTGCGACACCATCCCCAGACGCCGTCCGTCGGTGCGGTCGCGCCCGCCCCAGGTGACGCGCCCGGCGCTCGGCGCGGCAAGCCCCATGGCGAGACGCAAAAGGGTGGTCTTGCCCGCCCCGTTCGGTCCGATCAGCACGGTCGGCGCTCCCGCGCCGAGCGCAAGCGTCACGTCGGACAGGATGCGCATGTCCCTGGCGGCGACACAGACCTCCTCAAACAGGATGGGAAGTTCGCTCGCCGGCGCCCGCATGCGTCAGCCCGCGCGGAGTTCGCCGGCGCGCCGAATGCTCCAGGCGACCGCGTTCACGACGATGATGAGGGCGACCAGCACGATGCCGAGCCCCATGGCGAGGGCGAGGTCGCCCTTGGAGGTTTCGAGCGCGATCGCGGTCGTCATCGTGCGGGTGAAGCCGTCGATATTGCCGCCGACGATCATCACGGTGCCGACCTCCGCCGCGGCGCGCCCGAACCCGGCGAGCAGCACCGTCACCAGGCTGAAACGCGCGTCCCAGATCAGCGTGGCGATGCGGGGGAGGGGCCCGACCCGCATCGCGGTCAGTTCGTCGCGGTACTCGAGCCACAGATCCTCGATCGTCTGACGCGTGAGCGCCGCGATGATCGGGATCACGAGCAGGGCTTGCGCGAGGATCATCGCGCGCGGCGTGAACAGCAGTCCGAGAAAGCCGAGCGGCCCCGAGCGGGAGAGCAGCAAATAAGCCGCGAGCCCGACTACGACCGGCGGCAGTCCCATGAATGCGTTGAGGACGACGATGACGAAGCCCCGTCCGGGAAACTGCACCAGCGCGAAATAGGCGCCGAGCGGCAGGGCGATGAGCGCCGCGAGCGCCGCGGCCGACAGGCTTACGACCAGCGAAAGGCGGACGATCGCATAGAGGGCGGTGTCGCCGCCCAGCACCAGCCCAAGCGCGGATGGATCTTGCACGATATTCACCAATGACCGCGTCACTGTTGCTTTTTTCCAAGCTCAATTCAAATATGGAAAGCATGCAGAAAAATGCAGGATCACGATGGAGCTCCTGACCAGCGGCGAAGCGGCCGACCATCTTCGGCTCAAGGAGCGCAAGCTCTACGAACTCGTGGCGACCGGGGCTATTCCATGCACCAAGGTCACCGGGCGATGGCTGTTCCCCAAGGCCGAGCTCGATCGCTGGATCATGGCCGCCTTGCTGCAGCCGGCCGGGCTCATGCCGGCCGAGCCGCCCCGCATCGTCGGCGGCAGCCACGATCCGCTGCTCGAATGGGCGCTGCGCGAGAGCGGGTCGGCGCTGGCGACCCTGCCGGAGGGCAGCGAACGCGGGCTCGAGCGGTTTCTCGTGGGCGAGGTCGTCGCGGCGGCGATCCACCTTCATGCGCTCGACCGCGCGGAGACCGACGCGAATGTCGAGGCCGTTCGGCAAAGCACAAAGACGCACGACGCCGTGCTGATCGCCTTCGCGCGGCGCGAGCAGGGTATTGTGGTCGCGCCCGGCAATCCGCTTGGTCTGAATGCCATTGCCGACGTTGTCGATCGGCGGGCGCGGCTGGCGCTGCGTCCCAAGGGGGCGGGCGCGCAACTTCTTCTCCTCGCGCTGCTGCACCGGGCCGGCACGATGCTCGAGGCGATCGCCGATGGGCCGGTCTGCCCGACCGGACCCGACATCGCCCAGGCGATCCGGACGCGCCATGCCGATTGCGGCATCGCGACCCGATCGGTCGCGAATGCGGCCGGCCTCGGTTTTGTGCCGATCCTATGGGAGAGCTTCGATCTGGTGCTGCGCCAGCGCGACTATTTCCGCCCGCCGCTGCAGGCCCTCTTCAGTTTCCTGCATACGGGCGAACTCGCCGTCCGCGCGCACGAGGCCGGCGGCTACGACGTGTCGCGCGCCGGTGAGGTGCGGTTCGCGCCTTGAAGCCTGGCCGCGGAGCCTTTCCCCGCGTTGACCCGGATCAAGATCGGATGCGAGCGCCGGGCTAGATTCGTCGGCTCGAAGTCACAGTTGCGAGAAGGAGAGCGCGATGAAGGCGAGCGACGTCATGTCGAGCCGGGTGGTCTCGATCGCGCCCGAGGCGACGGTGCTGGAAGCGATCGAGCTCATGCTGGAAAACCGGATCAGCGGCCTGCCCGTGATCGATCGCGCCGGTGCGCTGGTC
>DASUPI010000154.1:0-4319 GCA_036281135.1 Rhodoplanes sp.
GCTGGGGGACGAGGATTCGAACCTCGACTAACGGAGTCAGAGTCCGCTGTTCTACCGTTAAACTATCCCCCAAACGCACTGCCGCTTCCGCGCCTGGCCCGTTGGTCGAAGGGCCGGCACTGGCGAACGAACCTTTCACAAGGGTCCCTGCACGGTCGCTCCGCACAGAACCGAAGCCGGTCGCCCGGTCGCCGCACGCCCGTCACATAGGGCGGACCGGCGGCCGGCACAACGAAAAAAACGGCTGCCGCAAAACACGCCCACGCGGCGACAGGTGCTCGGACGCCTAAACGACAGGCCGACAAGGGCACCGTGCACGCGACGGAACAGGCCGCCGCAGGGGGTCACGCCGCCGGACGCTCTGAAGCCGTCACGGTGGCTGCCGGGGACTGGTGCTTGCGCAGCCTGAAGGACAGGCCGACCAGGAGGACGCCGAAGGCGATCGAGTAGGCGGCGATCGCCCAGACCAGGCCGAGCGCGCCGGGTCCGGGGGCGATCAGCACCAACAGGCCGAACAGCACCGAGATGATGCCGGCGAGGATCAGCCACCATTCGTTGTCGATCTCCTTGCGCAGCTTGATCGCGCCGACGATCTCGAAAATGCCGTGCACGAGCGCCCAGGCGCCGATGAAGATCACCAGCACGATCGCGGTCACGCCCGGCCACAGGAACGTGATGACGCCGGCGCCGATGCCGGCAAGGCCCACAAGGATCAGCCACCAGGTCGGGGCGGGCCTGTCCTTTCCGAAGGCGGACACCAGGGCGATCACGCCGTCGACCAACGCGAAGGCGCCGTAGAACAGGACGAGCGTCACCAGCGTCAGTCCGGGCCACACGAAGGCGACGATGCCGAACAGGATCGACACGATCCCGCGCAGCAGCACGAGCCACCAGTTCTTTGCCAGCGCATGCAGGTGCGAAGGCCCCACAAGAGGAGCTGTGACGGATTGCATTGTTTTGCCTCCATTCGTCCGAACCCGATCCAGCATCGGGCGCCGCAAGACTGCGCACAAACTAGCCTAGCGATTCCGACCTGCCAATCGGATGCGCGCCTATCGTTCCCCAGACCTTCGACGATCACCTTGACGCAAGACAAATTCCGTGGCGCGGCATACCGGCGGCGCATCACATCGGTGCGGCGGCTTTGCGTCTGCCCCGGGCGCCGGACACGATCGCGACCGAGAGCAGGGCCGTCGCTGCAATGACCATGAACACCGCGACCGGCTGTCGCCGATCCATCAGAGGTCCGAAACACAACGGCACGAGCACGCCGGCGAAGTTGAAGCCGGTGGTGACGAAGCCGAACACCTTGCCGAACGAGCCGGGCGGCGTCACCGCGCGGACCATCATGTCGCGCGAAGGCATCGCCATGCCGCCCGCGAGCCCGGCGAGGCTCATGGCGATCACGGTTGCCGCCGGCCCGAGATCGAACAGCCCGAGCACGACCGCCAGCACGGCGAACGCGACCATGCTCGCGACCGTCACAAGGAGAGGGCTGACGCGGCCCAGCAGCAATCCGCCCAGCAGCACGCCGGCGGCGTTCAGGAGCAGAAATCCGGACAGGGCCAGATTGCCCACCGCGAGCGGGATGCCGTGCGCGGTGGTGAGCGCGACGACCGAGTAGGTGATCAGGCCGCCATTCGTGAAGGCGAACAGCGCGAAGAACACGAAATTCAGCAGGATGACCGGCGACAGCAGGAGCCCGAGCGAGGTCTGTCCGTTCGCGGCAGGGTCGAGAGCGGGGTCGTGATGGCCATGTCTGCTCGGCTCGTCGCGTTGCAGCGCCAGCACGCCCGCGACGGCGAGGCCGAGCAGGGCGGTCGCCACGAAGGCTCCGCGCCACCCGACATAGCCGTAGAGAAAGAGAAGGAGGCCGGGGGCGACCGCGCCGCCGAGCATCCCGGCAAAGGTGTGAATGGAGAAGGCCCGCCCCATGCGCTCGTTCGCGACGCGGTGGGACAGCATCGCATAGTCGGCCGGGTGGTAGACGGCGTTGCCGAGGCCGGCGAGCGCGAACATGGCGACGAACACCCAGAAGGAGGCGACTATGCCCGCCACCGCGACCGCGACCGTGCCCAGAAGCAGGCCGCAGATCAACACGATGCGCGCGCCGATGCGATCGACCAGGAAGCCGGCCGGGGTCTGGAAGATCGCGGTCAGCGCATTGAAGGCGACGAGCGCCAGGCCGAGTTCGGTATAGCTCACCTGGTAATCGGCGCGGATGACCTCGAACAAGGGCGGCAGCAGCAGGATGTAGACATGGGAGACGAAATGCGCGGCGCTGACCGACGCGATCGTTCTCCTATCGTTCGCGTGCTCCGTCGTCAGCGGAAGGTCGGGCGCCGCGGTCATTGTCGGCTTTCAATCATGGGAGGAAGCTGGGACAGCCCGCGTGAACACCGAGACGCATATGATGGCTCCCGGTCGTGGAAGGAAGCTTCGGAGCGGAACTTCCGCGACAGCCGCCGGCGATAGGCGGGCAGGCCGGGGTTCGGGGCGGCAGCCAAGCATATGGCATCGCTCGTATTGCGTCCCATCTCTCGGCGCTGTTACACTTTGATCCTATTCTGATGGACGATGCGGCCGTCGAGTCCGCGACCCAGGTCTCCGGCCAGGAAGGCATTCGATGGACCACGGGGTCCGGGCTACCGGCCTCTGCGACCCTGCGCGTGACGGGGCGAAGCTGGCGTCCGTCCTGGACGGGCAGGCGGACGTCGCTCTGAAGCCGATATCCGGACGCCGCCGGCCGGCCAAGGATCGCTTGCCGACCTATGCCGCGCTCGATCTCGGCACCAACAATTGCCGGCTCCTCGTCGCCCGCCCGACTGGAAACGGCTTCCGCGTCGTCGACGCCTTCTCGCGCATCATCCGTCTCGGTGAGGGCGTTTCGATCACGCACCGCATCAGCGAGGCGGCGATCGACCGGGCAATCGATGCGCTCGCCATCTGCCGCACCAAGATGCTCGCGCGCGGCGTCGGCCGCGCCCGCCTGATCGCCACCGAAGCCTGTCGCAGCGCCGAAAACGGCCCCGAATTCCGCGACCGGGTGAGCGACGAGCTCGGGCTCGAACTCGAGATCGTCGATCACGAGACAGAAGCCGAGCTTGCCGCGACGGGCTGCACGCCGCTGATGGACCCGCAATCGCGCGGGGCGATTCTGTTCGACATCGGCGGCGGATCGTCCGAACTGGTCCGTCTCGGCCCTTCCGATTCGACTTGCAGAGGTCCGCCCAAGCCGTTGATCGAGGGATGGATTTCCTTGCCGCTTGGGGTGGTGACGCTGGCCGAGCGGTTCGGCGGCGTCACCGTCACGCGCGGGGCCTTTGCGGCCATGATGGAGGCGGTCGAAGCCGAACTCGCCGGTTTCACCGCAGTCTATGGCGGCGACCTCGCGGATGTCCATATGCTTGGGACTTCGGGAACCGTGACCACCATCGCCGGGGTTTTTCTCAATCTGATGCGCTATGACCGCCGCAGGGTCGACGGCTGCTGGCTGCGCGCCGAGGAGATCACCGCGGTGATCGAGCGACTGATGGCGATGAGCTACCAGGACCGGGCCGCCAATCCCTGCATCGGGATCGAGCGCGCCGATCTTGTGCTGACCGGCTGCGCTATCCTGGAGGCGATCCGGCGCGCCTTTCCGTGCCCGCGGCTGCGGGTCGCCGATCGTGGGCTGCGCGAGGGCATGCTGGTCAAGCTGATGCGCGCCGACGGGGTGTGGGAAAATGGCGGCGCAGCATAGATCTTATGACGCAGCATACATGCTATGACAATAAACACACTCCTGGAAGAGCTGATCAAGCATGCCAAGACCTGGCCGCAAGAGGACCAGGAGGAGTTTGCCGTCTATGCGCGCGAAATCGAGGCGCGCCGGGTCTATTCGTCATGTCCGATGACGAAAGGGCAGCGGCGAACGAAGGCCTCGTCCAAGCTGATGGCGACGTGTTTGTGCCCGACGAGCGTCTGGCGGAGGCGGATAAGCGCCATCGGCGATGAGAGTGAAATTCACGCCTCGGGCATTCTCGGACCGCGAAGCAATCTAGCAGCCTGTCGGACTTGACGGGTTGTTTGGGCATGTATCGGGCGTTTGATTCTCCAGCTTCCCGGGGTGTCGCTCGATGAGCAATTTTCGTTCGATTGACCGTGAGACGGGATTTCTTTTTCCGCCTTCGATCGATGACTGGCTTCCGGAGAAGCATCTGGCACGGTTTGTGGTCGAGGTGATCGACGGTCTCGACCTGTCGGCGATGATCCGGAGCTACCGGGGCTCTGGTTCGGCCTCCTACCATCCGGCCCTGTTATTGGGGCTGCTGGTGTAC
>DASUPI010000155.1:0-17284 GCA_036281135.1 Rhodoplanes sp.
GCTGATAAGGCCTACGACGCCGATCCGCTGATCTACACTCTCACGCAGCGCAAAATCACCCCGGTGATTCCCCCAAAGGCCAATCGCAAAATCCAACGGGCATGCGACTATGCACTCTACTGCGAACGCAACCTCGTCGAACGCTTCTTCAACAAGCTCAAACACTTCCGAGCCATCGCCACGCGCTACGACAAGCTTGCAAGGAATTTTCTTGCCGGAGTTCAACTCGCCTCCGCTATGATCCTGCTCAACTGAAGATAGGCGCTAATCTCGCGATCGCTTTAACGCTGGTGTGGAGCGGGGTTGCCGCGTGCGTCGTCGCCGCCTGCGTGTTCGATGTCGGTCGCTGGCTGGCAGCGTGGTGATCACACGAGCGCGCAATCGGCGCGTGTGAGCCCGACGCGGTTAAGGAACAATATATTGCGATGCAGCACGAATGCTGCAACGCAGCTTCAGCATGAACGCGCAGCGCCGGGGGAGCGTTCGCCTGCTCTTGTCAGGACGATAAACCGCCCTTTCCGGGGGTCTTCACGCTTTCCATCGCGGTCTTGGTCGCCGTCTCGCCCAGATCCTTCACCTGCTCGCTCAGGACCTGCATCTGCGACTGGACGAATTCGGTTTGCATCCGAACCAGTTCCTGAATGTCCTTGGCCTGGACGATCTTCTGGGCGAACTCGAACGCCGACAAGACGTTACGCTCGGCGAAGCTCATCGCCTTCTTGCTGATGCCCTGCGCGCCGACCTGGCTCGCCTTGACACGCTCTTCGAAGGTGGAAACCGCTTCCTGAGCCGCCTGCATGTAATTGTTGAAGGCGAGCTTCGCCTGCTCGACGCTTCGTTCTGCCACGGCCCTCATTTCGTTCGGGATCTCAAACGGCGGCGTCGTTCCCTTCATCATCGTCCTCTCCTATTCTGGCGGATCCGAACTTCCCCGGCCGCCTTCAATTTAATCATTATTGCACTGCAACATGAAGGATGCAATTGCAATTTCGTAGTTCCTTCGTCCTGTTAGGCAATCTCTACTAGCCCGTTACGGCTAGTCTTGCTTGCTCCGGATGGTCTGGACGGCGTGACCAGGCTGAGTGGCTCATCGGCGCCTTTAGGAATCGCCCACGAGCGCCTGACGAGGTCTGGCGGGCGGATCATATGGAAAATCCCGGCGCTCGTCTCGTCCGCATACGGCTTCACCTGGACTCTGCTAATGCGCTCCAAGCACTTGGTTCAGATGCGGGGAAGCCCGTCGCCTCAGCCGTCCGCGCCGGCCCATCGCGGCCCTGATGGCGCAAATCGGCCGACATGGCTTCCGCGGGGCAGCGTCCGCGCCGGCAGTCTGAGACGGATCATTCGTCGGCATGCGACGTTATCTCCGGCGCAACCGTACACAGCACGGCCGCCATTGAGCTGCTTGGAAGGCGTCTAGAGACGATCGGAGGCCGCGATGTGGACAACGGTCCGCCAGTTTCTCGGCGCGGGAGCGACCGCGCTTGCGGTGACGATCGCCGCGCTTTTTCCGAGCAGCGCCCGCGCCGAGACGGTGGATCTGCTGCTTGCGCTCGCGGCCGACGTGTCGCGCAGCGTCGACGCGCAGAAGTTCCAGCTCCAGCGCGAAGGCTATGCCGCCGCGCTCACCAATCCGCGCGTGCTGGAGGCGATCGGGGCCGGGCGGTTCGGGCGTGTCGCGATCTGCTACATCGAATGGTCGGGGGCGGGCAATCAGAAGGTCGTGGTCGACTGGACGGTCATCCGCGATACGGAAAGCGCCAATCAGTTCGCAAGCCAGCTCGCTGAATCGCCGCGCGCCTTTGCCGACCGCACCTCGATCAGCGGCGGAATCGATTTCGCCATGGCGCAGATCGAGCGCGCGCCGTTCGAGGCGCACCGCCGGACGATCGACGTATCTGGCGACGGCACCAATAATTCCGGGCGCGACGCGGCGGTCGCGCGCGACGAGGCCGTGGGCAAAGGCGCCACCATCAATGGGCTTGTCATTCTCACCGAACAGCCGCTGTCCTGGAATGCCGAACACACAAATCCCGCGGGCGGGCTCGAGAACTATTTCCGCGCCAATGTGGTCGGCGGGCCGGGCGCCTTCGTCGCGGTCGCAGAGGATTTTGCCTCGTTCGGCCAGGCGATCCTCAACAAGCTCGTCGCCGAAATCGCGGACGCCCCGCTGAAAGACATTCCGCGCGGCTCCCTGGCGGATGCCGGCGCTGGGATGCGTTGACGCTCCATAGTGCGCCGGATTGCCTGCGGCGCCCGGCAGGCACGCAGATTCGCCAGCGCTATCAGCCATCAAGCCGTTAGTTTCGACTTGTTCCAATCAACACAGATTTTAACCATTCTAACTTATTGAGATATATAATATATTTGTCTTGACGGGGTCGGAAGCCGCCCGTAGCTGTTGCCTGAAGGCGCTGGCGCCGACGCGCAGCCGCCGGTTGCAACAGGAGTGACCTCATGCCGCTACGCTTCTGGCGAGTTTTCGGCGCGAGACGAGCGCCCGCACTCATCGCAGTTGCGCTTGCCGCGGCCGGCGCCGCTCCGGGGGTCGCGCAATCGAACGAGGTGAATGTCTACACCTATCGCGAAGCAAAGCTGATTGCGCCGCTCTTCGAGGCGTTCACCAAGGAGACCGGAATCAAGGTCAACGTGATCTCCGCGAACGCCGGCCTGGAGCAGCGGATCGCCGCCGAGGGTCCGAACAGTCCTGCCGACGTGCTTCTGACCGTCGACATCGGACGGCTGAAGGAGGCCGTCGATCTCGGGATCGCCCAGCCCATCACGTCCGAACTGCTCGACAAGACGGTGCCGCCGCAATATCGCGATCCGAACGGGCTTTGGTACGCAATCTCCGCCCGCGCCCGCGTCGTTTATGCCGCGCGCGATCGCGTGCCGCAGAACGAGATCAGCTATGAAGAGCTGTCCGATCCCAAATGGAAAGGCAGGATCTGCATCCGCTCGGGCCAGCACATCTACAACAATGCGCTCTTCGCCGCCTTCATCGCGCATCATGGCGAGGCCAAGGCGGAGGAATGGCTCACCGGGCTCAAGGCGAATCTCGCGCAGAAGCCGTCAGGCGGCGACCGCGAGGTTGCGCGCGACATCGCCGCGGGCAAATGCGACATCGGCCTTGGCAACACCTACTATTGGGCGCTGATGCTCAATCGCGAGCCCGACAAGAAAGCGTGGGCGGACGCGACCAAGGTCATCCTCCCGACCTTCCAGGGCGGCGGCACGCATATGAACATTTCGGGCGTCGTGCTGCTGAAGAACGCGCCCGACAAGGAAAACGCCATGAAGCTCATCGAGTGGCTGATGAGCGATCAGGCGCAGAAGCTCTACGCCGATTTGAACTACGAATATCCGGTGCGCGCCTCGACCGGAGTCAATCCGACCATCGCCGGCTATGGCGAACTGAACGCCGATTCTCTGCCGATCGCCGCGATTGCCGACAACAAGAAAAAGGCCGCGACGCTCGTCGACAAAGTGGGATTTGACAACTGAGGCGGCGGGGCGCTTTCAACAGCGCGCGCCGCGCGACCGGTTGGCCCCCACCGGCCGCGCTGCGCGGATTCCTCCCCCGCATGCGGGGGAGGAATCGTTTGGTGGCCGCAGGGCAAACAACCGGCCGCGCCGCGGCGGACCCGACCTTGGACCCGCCCGCGCCGCCATTCGACCTGCCACAGGATCGCTAAGCTGCGGCCGCCGCATCCGGTCGCCGTAACGCTGCTCATCCTTGTCGCCGCGCTCGCGCTCGCGCCGATTGCGAGCCTGCTCCACATCGCCCTGCAGGGTGACGCCGACATCTGGCGGCATCTCTTCGCCTATGTGCTTCCGACCGCCCTGGTCGATACCGTCCTGCTATTGGCGGGGGTCTCCGCGATCGCAGCGATTGTCGGGGTCGGGACAGCCTGGATGGTCACCGCCTATCAGTTCCCCGGGCGCGACCTGCTCGTCTGGCTGCTGCCGCTGCCGCTCGCCTTCCCCACCTATATCGTCGCCTACGTTTATGTCGACGTGCTCGATGCGCTCGGACCGGTGCAGAGCCTGCTGCGGAGCGTGACGGGCTGGCGCTCGCCGGCCGATTATTGGTTTCCCGAGATTCGCTCGCTCGGCGGCGCCGTCTTCGTCATCGGCATCGTGCTCTATCCTTACGTCTACCTCGCCGCGCGCACGATGTTTCAGACGCAGAGCGTGGCGCTGATCGAGATCGCGCGCGGGCTCGGCGCGCGCCGCTGGCGACTCGCCCGCGACGTCACCTTGCCGCTTGCGCGTCCTGCCATCGCCGCCGGGCTCGCCCTCGTGCTGATGGAAACGCTGAACGACATCGGCGCGAGCGAGTATCTCGGCGTGAACACGCTGACGCTCTCCATCTTCACCACCTGGCTCAATCGCGGCAGCCTTGCCGGCGCCGCACAGATCGCCTGCGTGATGCTGATCGTGGTGGCGGCCCTCATCGCGCTCGAGCGCGCGGCGCGGCGCGGGCGCGAATATACCGGACTTGATCGCGATCCGCGCCGACGCGCCCGGCATCCCCTGCGCGGGTCGAAGCGGCATGCCACGGCCGCGCTCTGCCTCATTCCGGTTGCGCTCGGATTCATCATTCCGTTCGTTTTCCTCGCCCATCAGGTGGTCAGGCGCGAGCTCCTGGTCGGTTTCGATCCGAGCCTTTTCGGGCACGCGCTGACGACCGTCATGCTCGCCGCGTCCGCCACCGTCATCACGCTCGCGCTCGGCTTCGGCGTCGCCTTCGCTCAGCGCGTCGTCCGCCGCCCGTTCGGCGCGGCCTGCGTGTCGGTTGCGGGGCTCGGCTATGCGGTGCCCGGCACCGTGCTGGCGCTCGGCCTGCTCGCGCCGCTGGTCGCGTTCGACGAACTGGTCAATGCCGTGACTCAGACATTCGCCGGGCAAAGGGTGGGCCTGCTGCTCGCAGGGTCGAGCGCCGCACTCGTTCTCGCTTATGTCGTGCGGTTCCTGGCGATCCCGACCGGGTTCGCGCAAGCGGGCCTCGGCCGCATTTCGACCGATCTCGATGATGCGGCATGTAATCTCGGCGCGCGACCCGCGACGGTGCTGCGCACCGTATACCTGCCGCTCACGCGGACGGCCTTGTTCAGCGCGGCGCTGCTCGTGTTCGTCGATTGCCTGAAGGAGCTTCCGGCGACGCTCTTGTTGCGCCCGCTCAATGTCGAAACGCTTTCGACCTATATCTATCAGTTCGCGACGCGCGGAAGCTTCGAGGAAGGGGCGCTCGCCGCCCTTCTCATCGTTCTGGTCGGGGTGCTTCCGGTGATCCGGCTGGTGCGCATCGCCGACGACTTCGACCCGGTACGGCCCGGGGCGTGACGCCGACCAGCGAGATCGTGTTCTGAGGCGCAAACGCGCAAGGAAGCAAAGGCGAACTGCTACGCCGCCGCACGCGAAGTGCGTCAAAGCAATGTCGGGAAAACCTGACGCGGGCGGCAGCCCCAACGCACCAAGGAACTACAAGCCCGCGCTCTGATTACATCCTGAAGCCGGCTCGCTCCAAACCTGTGGCGGTTTCAGATGCGTTGGGTCCGCCTCGGCGCGTTGCCGGCGTTCATCGTTCTTTACGCGACCATGTATGCCGCATTCGGAGCGGCCTCGCCATTCTGGCCGCGCTTCTTCGAAACGCGCGGCCTGACGCCCGCCCAGCTCGGACTCCTGCTCGGACTCGGTACGCTGGTGCGGCTGGTCGCGGGGCCCTTGGTCGGGCGCGCAGCGGACATGACGGGCGCGCTGCGCATAGCGCTCGCAATCTGCGCGGCGTGCGCCGCGGCGATTGCGCTCGTCCTGCTGACGACCAAGGAATTCGGGCTGCTCGTTCTCATCCATATAGCGCAAGCGGCGGCGCTTGCGCCCACCACGACGCTGGCCGATGCGCTCGCCGTCAACGCTGCGATGCGCGCTCCGGCGAACCGGTTCGAATATGGTTGGGTTCGTGGGGCGGCGTCGGCCGCCTTCATCGCGGGAACGCTCGTCGCCGGCCAGATCGTGAGCGCGACTGACCTGTCGCCCATCGTTTGGATGCACGCGGGTCTCCTGGCCTGCGCCGTCCTCGCTACGGCTTTGGTTCCCGGGCTTGCGCTGAAATCTCCGCCCGCGGCGAAGGATAGCGCTGCGCGAGCGCATCCAGGAAAAGCGGATTGCGCAGGCCCATCGCATTCGGGCGCGACTGCGTCCGCCGCAAGCGAAGAAGGGACGGCAAGCGCGGCGCCCGGCGCGGTCGCGTCAACGGCGCGGCGGAGCGCGACCCTGTCCGCTTTCGGCGGCGTGCGCGAGCTTTTCGGGATCGCGCTGTTCCGGCGAACGGTTCTCGTCGCGGCGTTGATCTCCGGCAGCCACGCGATGCACGACACCTTCGCGGTCATTCGCTGGAACGCGGCCGGCATCGGCTCGGAGCCGATCAGCCTGTTGTGGTCGGCCTCGGTGGCCGCCGAGGTCGTCGTGTTCTTCTGGATCGGGCCGAGCCTGATCCATCGCTTCGGCCCGAGCGGCGCTGCCGCGATTGCGGCCGTGGCCGGCACGATCCGCTGGATCGTGATGTCGCAGACCGCCGCCATCGCCGTACTCGCGCTGGTGCAGCCGCTGCACGGCTTTACCTTTGCGCTTCTGCATCTCGCCTGCATGCGCTTGATTGCGGTCGTCGTGTCGCCGCGCCTCGCCGCGACCGCGCAGGCTCTCTACGCGTTCGGCGTGGGCGGCGCCACCGCACTGACGATGTTGCTGTCGGGCCCGCTTTACGAGCAGTTCGGCGCACAGGCATTCCTGCTGATGTCGCTGCTGTGCGTCGTGGCGTTTCCGCTGACCTTCCGACTGCGCTCAGCGCCCTCGTGCAACTGAAACCAGTCGGTTGCGATGCTGCTTTTCGCGCGCAGCCCTCGCGCCGGCCGGACGAGGTGGACCTCCGAAACGCACCCTGCACAGTGCAGAACTATCAGTTCCCTCCAACTCACCCTTTCAGCTCCGTCAAGTCCTCGTACAGCGCGAGCGCCTCCGGATTGGCGAGCGCTTCGGTGTTCTTCACCGGGCGGCCGTGCACCACGTCGCGCACCGCGATCTCGGTAATCTTGCCCGAGCGCGTGCGCGGGATATCGCTGACCTGAACGATCTTCGCCGGCACGTGGCGCGGGCTCGCGCCGGCGCGGATTTGCCGGCTGATGCGCTCCTTGAGCGCCGCGTCGAGCGTTACGCCCTCGCGCAGCCGCACGAACAGCACCACCCGCACATCGTGGTCCCAGTCCTGGCCGATGCAGATCGCTTCCACCACCTCGGGAATCTGCTCGACCTGCGCATAGATTTCCGCCGTGCCGATGCGCACGCCGGCGGGGTTCAGGGTGGCGTCGGAGCGGCCGTGAATGATGATCCCGCCGTGCTCCGTCCATTCGGCGAAATCGCCGTGCGCCCATACATTGGAGAATTTCTCGAAATAGGCCGCACGATATTTCTTGCCGTCCGGGTCGTTCCAGAACATCACGGGCATCGAGACGAACGGCTTCGTGCAGACGAGTTCGCCCTTCTCCCCGCGCAGCGGCTTTCCGTCCTCGGAATACACGTCGACCGCCATGCCGAGCCCGGGGACCTGAATCTCGCCCTTCCACACCGGCGAGGTCGGATCGCCCAGCACGAAGCAGGAGATGATGTCGGTGCCGCCGGAGATCGAGGCGAGATGCAGGTCCTTCTTGATCGCCCGATAGACATATTCAAAGCTTTCGGGAGCGAGCGGCGAGCCGGTCGAGGTGATGAGCCGCAGCGCGGAGAGATCATGCGTCTCGGCCGGCGCGAGACCCACTTTGGCGCAGCCGTCGATATATTTCGCCGAAGTCCCGAACGCGTTCATGCGCGCGTCCTGGGCGAAATTCCACAGCACGGCCGGTTTCGGGGCGAACGGAGAGCCGTCATAGAGAAGCAAGGTCGCCTCGCTCGCGAGCCCCAACGCGAGCCAGTTCCACATCATCCAGCCGAGCGTGGTGAAGTAGAACAGCCGCTCCCCCGCGCGCAGGTTGCACTGGAGCTGATGCTCCTTGATGTGCTGCAGAAGCGTGCCGCCGGCGCCGTGCACGATGCATTTGGGTACGCCGGTCGTCCCGGAAGAATAGAGAATGTACACCGGATGATCGAAGGCGAGGCGCTCGTAGACGATCGGCCGGGGCGCGAAGGGTTTCAGATAGTCCTCGATCGCGACCGCGCGCGGCAGTTCTTGCGCGACCGCCTCGGCGTCCCCGAGATAGGGCACGACCACCACGGTCGCGGCCGAGCCGAGCTGCGTCACGATCGACTTGAGCTTGTCGAGGATGCGCACCGCCTTACCGTTGTACCAGTAGCCGTCGGCGGTGATGAAGAGCTTCGGTTCGATCTGGCCGAAGCGGTCGAGCACCCCCCGCTCGCCGAAATCGGGCGAGCAGGACGACCAGATCGCCCCGAGCGAGGTGGCGGCCAGCATCGCCGCGATCGCTTCCGGAATGTTCGGCAGCATGGCCGCGACCCGGTCGCCGACGCCGACCCCGGACGCCTTCATCGCCTGCTGCAGCCGGGAGACGAGCGCCTGCAGCTCCGCCCAGCTGAGCGCGCGGTCGACCTTGTCCTCGCCGCGGAAGATGAGGGCGGGGGCATCGTCGGCGCGGCGGAGCAGGTTTTCCGCGAAATTGAGTCTGGCGTCGGGAAAGAACGTCGCGCCAGGCATCCGGTCGGGATCGACCAGCACGCGGGCGCCCTTGTCGCCGATCACGCCGCCGAAATCCCAGACGAGCTCCCAGAACGCGCCGCGCTGTGTCACCGACCAGGCATGCAGATCGCGATAGTTCCGCAGATCGCGTCCATGCCGCCGGTTGACCTCGGCGATGAAGCGCATGATCTGGCTCGTCGCGACCCGCTCCGGCGACGGAATCCACAACGGGACTTTAGCCATGACGAACCCTCCTCGATGGTCGCGCAATAGCATTTCGTGCGTTTTCGCACCACACGGGTCGCCCCCGGCGGGTCGTATTCCCGGCCACGAAAGCGTCACAGAGCGCGCGCAACTTCCGCCAGCCTCTGCTGGAACATAAAGTACTCCGGCGCCACCCGAAACGGACCATTGCGTGAGCGCTCCCACCGGCTTCAAACGGCTTGGAGTTGCCGTCGGCGCCTTTGCCGGCGTGGGTCTTCTCGTGCTCGCGGTCGCCTCCTACCTGATCTCGGCCGACGCCGCGAGCGACGCGGTTAAGGCGGAGATCAAGGCCGCGACCGGCTTCAAGCCGACGGTGCGCGGTCCCGTTTCGCTGTCCGTCTTTCCCTCGCCGCGCGTGTCGCTCGGCGACGTCGCGCTCGCGGGACCCGAGGGCCGCGACCCTCCGCTCACGGTCGAGCGCATGGTCGCTCATGTCCGCTGGCTCCCGCTGCTGATGGGGCGCTTCGACATCGCCGATGTGGCTCTCGAACATCCGCGCATCACGCTCAGCATCGATCGCGAGGGCCATTCCAACTGGTCGCCTCTGGTCGATACGCTCGCGCGGACCGTGCGCGCCGGCGACCGGGCGAGTGCGCAAACGCTGTCGTTTTCCGAGATACGCATCGCCGACGGCGTCGTAGTGGTCGAAGACGGCGCGCGCGGCCGCACCGAAACGCTGGAGCGGGTCGAGCTGTCGCTCGCCTGGCCGTCGATCGCGAAGGGCTTCGCGGCGACCGGCCGCGTCGCCTGGCGCGACGAACCGCTCGATATCGGTCTCACGATCGCCGATTTCCCGGCGGCGCTCGCCGGCGACGTTTCCGGGCTCAAGCTGCGCGTCGCCGGAGCGCCGGTGAAGCTCGCCTTCGACGGCGCCATGAGCGATCTCCCGAGCGTGAAGGTCGACGGCACGCTCGCCGCCGATGCGGCCTCGTTGCGCAGCGCGCTGCGCTGGGTCTCGGGCAAGCCGATGCCGGGGAGCGGGCTCGGGCGCTTCTCGCTCAAGGCGCGCACCGCTATCGTCGGCGGCAATATCGCCCTATCGAACCTCAATATCGAGCTCGATGGGAACGTCGCCGAAGGTGTCCTGAGCTACGCCATGCGCGAGCGGCGGACGCTGCAGGGAACGCTGGCGGTCGACACGCTCGACCTGACGCCTTACGCCTCGGCCATGCGCCTGCTTGCGGCCGACGCGCGCGCCTGGAACCGCAAGCCGATCGCACTCGACTGGTTCGACGATATCGACTTCGATCTGCGCGTTTCCGCGGCCCGCGTCATCGCTGCGCAGAGCCGGCTGGGACGCACCGCCGCCGCCGCGACGCTGAGCAACCGGCGGCTCGTGGTGACCGTCGGCGAATCGCAGGGCTTCAACGGCGTCATCAACGGCTCCTTAGCCATCGCCAAGACGAACGAGGGCGCGCATCTGCGCTCGCAGGTGCATCTCGCCAATGTCGATCTCGACACATGTCTCGCCGATCTCTTCGGTTTTCGTCGGCTCGAGGGCAAAGGGGATCTGTCGTTGGAGGTCGATGCCCACGGCGACAGCGTGCTTGCCCTTACCCGTACGCTGAACGGCAACGCGACCTTGGCCGCGAGCCGGGGGGCGCTGACGGGCTTCAATGTCGAGCAGCTCCTGCGCCGACTGGAGCGCCGGCCGCTCGCCGGCAGCGCCGATTTCCGCAGCGGACGTACGGCGTTCGACTCGCTCAGCATCGCGCTCCGGATTTCACAGGGCACGGCCAGTCTGGAGGAAGGCCGCTTCGAGGGAGCCAATGTCCGACTGGCGCTCAGCGGCAGCGCCTCCATTCCGGCCCGCGATCTTGACATCACCGGGACGGCGAGCCTGCTCAACGGGGGCGAGACGCCGCCGGCCTTCGAGCTGCCCTTCTTCGTGCAGGGGAGTTGGGACGATCCGATCATGCTGCCCGACACCCAGGCCCTGATCCGCCGCTCGGGCGCCGCCGCGCCGCTGCTCGATGCCGTCATCGACCAGCGCGCCCGCGACGGCGTGCGTTCGGCGATCGATCGCCTGATCGGGGAGCGCGCGACGCCCACGCCGCGCACCGATGGGCCGATGCCTATCCCTTTCGAGCCGCCCCCGGAGGACGACGTCCCGGTTGGCGAACAGCCGTCGCGCTGAAATCCGCGCGACCGGCCGCCGAAAGGCGGTGCGCTCCCGGTCCTGGGCGAGTTTCCCGTCAGGTTGAAGCGCACTCGCTCGATCCGCCCTCGCATGGGCGCATTTTGCCGGCCCACCGGTGTCCGCCCCGTCATGTCCGGAGCAGGTTTTCGGGAGAAATGTTCGTAACCGCGTTCTGTATTATGATTGCGGGCGACGAATCAGCCGCACAACGGAGCCGGGAACGCGGAACGCATGTTGAGGCTTCTGCACACGCTGATGAAGATCGTGGTCGCTGCGCTGATCGTCGGGACGATTCTCATGCATTTCGGCATCACCATCGAGGCGCTCGCCGCCGAACTCGGCGTTTCTCCCGAGCGGGTCGGCGAGCTGATGCGACAGGGGATCGCCTGGGCGCTGCCCAACCTGGTTCTCGGCCTCGTCGTGATCGTTCCGCTCTGGTTCATTGTCTCCATCATTCGTCCGCGTGACCAGAGCAGCGACTGACCGAGACAGGCCGCGCGTGCTGCTTCTCGTCCCGTCCGTCTCCGAAGCGCCGCAAAGCGTCAGCTCGCAGAGGCGTGCTGTCGCCGCTCCGCACGGCGCGTCAGAATCGACGCAGCGATCACCACCAGTGCGATGACGGCGACGAAGATCGTGCACATCGCATTGATCTCCGGCTTCACCCCAAGGCGCAGCTCCGAATAGATGCGGATCGGCAGCGTCGTCGCGCCAAGGCCCGGTGGTGAAGCTTGCGATCACGAGATCGTCCAGCGAGAGCGAGAAGGCGAGCAGGAATCCCGCGGCGATGGCCGGCGCAATCGCCGGCACCGTCACGGTGAGAAACGTGTGGACGGGCGGACAGCCGAGGTCCATCGCCGCCTCTTCCAGGGTGCGGTCGAACCCGACCAGGCGTGATTGCACCACGATGGCCACGAAGCACAAAGTGACGGTCGTGTGCGCGATGGTGATGGTCAGGAAGCCTCGGTCGAGATTGATCGCCACGAAAAACAAAAGGAGCGACAGCCCGGTGATCACCTCCGGCATGACGAGCGGAGCATAGACCATCGCGACGAAAGGAAGCCGGCCGCGGAATCGGCCGAGCCGCGTCAGCGCGAGCGCGGCGAGGGTGCCGAGCACGGTTGCGGCGCTCGCCGACGAGAATGCGATCAGGAGGGAATTGGCCGTCGCCTCCTGCAGCGCGCTGTCCTCGAGCAGCGCCGCATACCAGCGCAGCGACCAGCCGCCCCACACCGTCACCAGCCGCGAGTCGTTGAACGAATAAATGACGAGAATGGCGATCGGCAGGTAGAGAAAGGCGATACCGAGCGCGACCGAGATCAGATTGAACAACGAGAATCGGCGCCCCACGGTCAGCCCTCCTCGATCTGACGCGATTGTATGTTCTCGTAATAAGCCATCGGGACGACGAGCAAGGCGAGCAGAACGACCGCGATCGCCGAGGCGACCGGCCAGTCGCGGTTGGCGAAAAACTCGGTCCACAGCGTCTGCCCGATCATCAGCGTTTGCGAGCCGCCGAGGAGATCCGGAATGACGAACTCGCCGCTGATCGGGATGAAGCAGAGCAGCACGCCGGCGGCGAGCGCCGGCAAGATGAGCGGCAGCGTCACGACGAAAAAGGTCTTCCAGCGCGGACAGCCGAGATCCGCCGCCGCTTCGAGCAGGCTTTCGTCGAGCTTCTGGAAATTCGCGTAGAGCGGCAACACCATGAAAGGCAGGTAGGAATAGATGATGCCGATATAGACGGCGGTATCGCTCGCAAGCCAGGCAACCGGCTGTTCGATCAGGCCGAGCGCCAGCAGCGTGTCGTTGAGAAGGCCGTCGCGCTGCAGGATGTTGATCCAGGCATAGACGCGGATCAGGAACGAGGTCCAGAAGGGAAGAATCATCAAGACGAGGAGAATAGGCTGGGCGCGGCCCGGCGCGCGCGCCATGCCGTAGGCGATCGGCAGTCCGATCAATACGAGAACGAGCGTCGACAGCGCCGCGACTTGCAGGCTTTTGAGATAGGAAAAGAAATAGATGTCGTCCCCGACGAGCAGGGCATAGGTCGAAAGCGACAGCTCTTCCAGGAAGGCGCGGAGTCCCGCCCATCCGGCGGCAAGATCGAGGACGGGCGTGTAGGGCGGCTGCGCAATCGCCGTTTGCGAGAGGCTGATCTTCAGTACGATCAGGAAGGGCACGAGGAAGAACGCGATCAGCCAAAGATAGGGCAAAGCGGCGATCAGCCATTGTCCCGATCGGCTCGCGGCGGTCCTGGATCGCATCATGGCGCCTCAGGCGATTGCCGGCCGAACGGCTCGGCTTCGTGCTTTTTCCCGCAAGGGGAGGGGAAAACCAGCGGCAAGACTGCGACCTTCATCATCCGAGTCGACTATCGGAGCAGGCATCAGCCGGTCAGCAGCACGGCGGCTTCGGGCGCGAAGGAGAGCCACACCCGATCCTCCCAGCCGATCGGGCGCTCGGCGAGTCTTGCGGCATTGGTCACCGAGGCTTTCATGGTTGCGCCGTCGTCGAGCCGCACCTTGTAAACCGAGATGTCGCCGAGATAGCCGACATCGACGACGCGCCCGGACACGGCGTTGAGGGCGTCCGCCGGCGGCGCAAGCGCGAGCTTGAGTTTCTCCGGCCGCACCGCGAATGCGGCGTGCGCGCCCGCTTGCGCCTGCGCGCTCGCGCCGGCGCGGAAACGCCGTCCCTGCGCGTCTTCGAGCACGACGCCGTCCGGGCTCGCCGCCAACATCCCCTCGATAAGGTTCACCTCGCCGACGAACTCGGCCACCCAGCGCGAGTTCGGCTGTTCGTAGATCTGCGGCGGCGTGCCGACCTGGGCAATGTGTCCGCGGTTCATGACCGCAATCCGATGCGCAACCGTCATCGCCTCCTCCTGGTCGTGAGTGACGATCACGAATGTGGTGCCGAGCCGCGATTGCAGCTCCATCAGCTCGAACTGCGTTTCCTCGCGCAGTTTCTTGTCGAGTGCGGCGAGCGGCTCGTCGAGCAGGAGAACCTTCGGCCGTTTCGCCAGCGACCGGGCAAGCGCGACGCGCTGGCGCTCGCCGCCCGAGAGCTGGTGCGGCTTGCGGTCGGCGAGCCCTTCGAGCCGCACGAGCTGCAGCATCCTGCCCACCTGCTGGGCGATTTCGGCTTTGGGCAGCCGGTCCTGCTTGAGGCCGAAGGCGATATTGTTGAACACGCTGAGATGCGGAAACAGCGCATAGTTCTGGAACATCATATTGACCGGCCGCCGATAGGGCGGAACGTCGACAATGTCCTCGCCGGCGAGCAGGATGCAGCCTTCGTCCGGCCGCTCGAAGCCGGCGAGCATGCGCAGAAGCGTGGTCTTGCCGCAGCCCGACGGCCCGAGCAGGGCAAAGAACTCGCCCTCGTAAATGTCCAGGCTGAGACCCTCGACCGCGACCGTATCCGCAAAGCGCTTCGTCACGGCGTCGAAACGCACGACGGGATTGGCGTTCGGATCGGCCCAGGGGGCAAAACCACGTCGCATGGGAACTTCCGCAGTCGGTCGCCGGCTGCTCTCTTGTCGCGGACGGAGGGCGTAAGGATCAATCGAAATTTTTGGTCGGCCGGCGCGCGGCGCTGGATAGGCCTCGGCAAGGCCGGTTGTTTCCGGGTTCCGGTTCGGAGTGGTGCACGGGCGGGAGCATACGCGGGTCGAGCATCTCCCGTTCCGCAAGAGCAGCGCTAATGCCGCGGCCAGCGGGGTTCCGGGCGATGGCGACGCCGCTTTCGCCCGCGCCGATGACGGCGATATCGAAATCGGCCATGTTGCGCTCGACCCGTTGGCGCCGGCAAACATGCCGCAGGCTTTCGCCGCCCCTCGCGGCGCGATCAGCGCTCGTGCAGCCGGATAATTGGCGGCGTCACCGCTACGCTTGGAGGTACCGATATGGACTTCGCTGACCTGCATGTGGTGGTGACCGGTGGAACCGGCGCGCTCGGCCGCGCGGTCGTCGCGGCGCTGATCGAGGCCGGGGCGACCTGCCATATCCCCTATCGGAGCGAGTCGGAGGCCGAGCGGTTTCCCTTCCGCGATCACGCGCAGGCGAAGCTGTACCCGAACAGCGAGCTCGGCGACGAGCGCAGCGTCGACCGGCTATTCGAGCGCATCCCGACACTGTGGGCCTCGATTCATCTCGCCGGCAGTTTTGCGTTCGGCTCGCACCGGGACCTCACCGAGGCGACCCTGCGGCGGCAGATTGAGACCAATCTCGTTACCTGTGCGCTGTGTTGCCGCGGCGCTCTGCGTGCATTTGCGCGTAGCGGGCAGGACGGGCGAATCGTCAATGTCGCCGCGCGCCCGGCCCTCGAATGGCGGACCGGATCGAACATGGCGGCCTATGCCGCGAGCAAGGCGGCGGTCGCCGCGCTCACCGTCGCGCTGGCCGAGGAGGTTGCGAAGGAGGGGGTGCTCGTCAACGCGGTGGCGCCTTCGGTCATGGACACGCCGGCGAACCGCATGGACATGCCGAAAGCCGATTTCACAGCCTGGCCCAAGGTCGAGGAGGTCGCCCGCACAATCCTCTTTCTCGCGTCGCCCGCCAACAAGGTGACGCGCGGGGCCGTCGTGCCGGTTTACGGGAAGGCGTAAGGTCTCAGAAGGAATTGCAGCGGCCAAGTGCGGTATTCGACGGGCTCACGCGAAGAAAAACTTTCTATTTTCTGTCGCAAGGTCGCGCCTAACGTCGCTCCTGAAAGACGAGGCTTGCTCAGGCGGTCACGCGACCGTGTTTGGTCCACCAACCACTGCTGTGGTTACATTGTTCAATTCTCCGTCAGGTGCGTGCCGATGATCAACTACGATCACAGTGACTACGAGCTCCGCCTTCTGTTCGAGGCGGCGCCGAATGGCATGATCGTGACTGATCAGGACGGCGTCATCACCTTCGCGAACAAGCAGATCGAAAAGCTGTTTGGTTACCCGCGCGGAGAACTGATCGGGAGAAGCATCGAGGTCCTGATTCCGGAACGGTTCCGCGCAGCGCACCCGATGATGCGCGCGGCGTTCGTCAAGTGTCCCACGACGCGACCGATGGGAAAGGGGCGCGACCTTTATGGATTGCGCAAGGATAGCACCGAATTTCCCATCGAGATCGGGCTCAATCCGTTCCGCTCGGGCGAACGCATGTTGGTGGCGGGCTCCATCATCGACATCACCGAGCGCAAGCGCAATGAGGAGCATATCCGCTTCGTCATGAACGAGCTGTCGCACCGCTCGAAAAACCTGCTGATGGTGGTCCTCGCCATCGCAAACCAGACGGTGCGCCGGGCGACCAGCTTCGGGGAATTCCAGAAGAACTTCGAGAATCGGCTGCTTGCGATCGCCCGCTGTCACGACCTGCTGGTCGAAAAGGGCTGGGAAGGCGCGTCGATCGAAGCGCTGATTTCCGCGCAGCTAAAACCTTTCATGGATGATCCCACATCGCGCGTCGATGCCGCCGGCCCGCCGATCATGTTGAACCCCGACGCGGCGCAGAACATCAGCCTTGCCCTGCACGAACTCGCGACGAATGCGATGAAGTACGGCGCCCTGTCCTCTCCCGGCGGACGAATCGTCATCCGCTGGGACATCGACGACTTGCAGACGCCGAAGAAGTTCCGCTTCTCCTGGCAGGAGCGGGGGGGTCCCGTTGTCGAGCCGCCGACCCATGAGGGGTTCGGCCACAAACTCCTCACCCACATCGCATCGGAAACTCCCGACACGAAGATCAGGCTCGCCTTCGCCCCCGGTGGGTTCTCCTGGAGCATCGAGTGCCAGGAGGAGGTCCTGCTGCGGCGCTGAGCGCCGGGCGAGCTTTTGGCCGGCTGTGCCGGCCGCCGGAACGATTAATCCTCTTCCAGCGCCACTCGCTTGCGCAGCCCGCGCATTCCGAGCCACACCAAGGCCGCAACCACCGGAATGCTGACGGCCATCGCCAGTTCCGGACTGAGTTTCAGCCCACCAATGGACAGGCCTTTCACGGCATAGCCGATCAGACCGACCACGTAATAGGCACGGCCGCGATCGCGAGCTTCTCGACCGTGCTATGGAGGCGCAGCTGCAGCTGAGCGCGCCGATTCATCGACTCGAGCACCGCGCGATTCTGGCGCTCGCGGGTGATGTCGACCCGAGTGGAGAGCAACTGGGTTGCCCGCGCCACGCGGCGGGAGAGCGCATCCTGACGCTCGGCGACCGC
>DASUPI010000156.1:0-3300 GCA_036281135.1 Rhodoplanes sp.
TACCGGCAGAAGGGTTCGGGCGGCGCCCGCCACGGCTCCGCGCGCGCCAATCTGTTTCGCGGCGGCGGCCGCTCGTTCGGGCCGCTGGTGCGCAGCCATGCGATCGATCTGCCGAAGAAGGTCCGCGCGCTCGCCCTCAAGCATGCGCTGTCCGCGAAGGCGCAGGACGGCGGGGTGATCGTGATCGACAAGGTCGCGCTCGCCGATGGCAAGACCAAGGCGCTGAAGGGGCGGTTCGCCCAGCTCGGGCTCGACAACGCGCTGATCATCGACGGCGCCGAACTCGACCAGGCCTTCAGCCTTGCCGCGCGCAACCTCCCGAATATCGACGTGCTGCCGGTGCAGGGCCTCAACGTCTACGACATTCTGCGGCGGACGAAGCTCGTCCTCACCAAGGCCGCGCTCGATGCGCTGGAGGCGCGGTTCAAATGACGACCACCGATCCGCGTCATTACGACATCATCCTCGGTCCGGTGATCACCGAGAAGGCGACCAACGCCTCCGAGTACAACAAGGTGCTGTTCAAGGTGCGCGGGGACGCCACCAAGCCGCAGATCAAAGAGGCGGTGGAGAAGCTGTTCGACGTCAAGGTCAAGTCGATCAACACGCTGATCCGCAAGGGCAAGGTCCGGCGTTTCCGCGGCAAGCGCGGGCAATTGTCGGACGTGAAGAAAGCGTTCGTGACGCTCGAAGAGGGTCACCGCATCGACGTGGCCACAGGACTGTAAGGGAACGGCCATGGCGCTCAAGAAGTTCAAACCCACTACTCCCGGCCAGCGTCAGCTCGTCATCGTCGACCGCTCTGGCCTTTATCGCGGCAAGCCGGTCAAGGCGCTCACCGAAGGCAAGAGCGCGTCGGGTGGACGCAACAATCTCGGGCGCACCACCGTGCGTTTCCGCGGCGGCGGCCACAAGCGGGCGCTACGCACGGTCGACTTCAGGCGCCGCAACTTCGATCAGCCGGCGGTGGTCGAGCGCATCGAATACGATCCGAACCGCAGCGCCTTCATCGCGTTGATCAAATACGCGGACGGGGAGCTCGCCTACATCCTCGCGCCGCAGCGCCTGGCGGTCGGCGATTCCGTCGTCTCCGGCGAGCATGTGGACGTCAAGCCCGGCAATGCGATGCCGCTCGCCAGCATGCCGATCGGGACGATCGTGCATAATGTCGAGCTGAAGATCGGCAAGGGCGGCCAGCTCGCCCGCTCGGCCGGGACCTATGCGCAGATCGTCGGGCGCGACCGCGATTACGTCATTCTGCGCATGAACTCGACCGAGCAGCGGCTCGTGCATGGCCAGTGCATGGGAACCGTCGGCGCGGTGTCGAACCCTGACCACATGAACATTTCGATCGGCAAGGCCGGGCGCACGCGCTGGCTCGGCCGGCGGCCGCACAATCGCGGCGTCGCGATGAACCCGGTCGACCATCCGCACGGCGGCGGCGAAGGCCGCTCGTCGGGCGGCCGGCATCCGGTGACGCCGTGGGGCTTCCCCACCAAGGGCAAGAAGACCCGCAAGAACAAGATGACGACGAAGTTCGTCGTCTCCAGCCGCCACGCGCGGAAGAAGAAGTAAGGGAAGGCACTTAAATGGCGCGCTCGGTATGGAAGGGCCCGTTCGTCGACGGCTACATGCTCAAGAAGGCAGACGCCGCGCGTGCGTCCGGCCGGCACGACGTGATCAAGATCTGGAGCCGGCGCTCGACGATCCTGCCGCAATTCGTCGGACTCACCTTCGGCGTGCACAACGGGCACAAGCACATTCCGGTGATGGTGACCGAGGAAATGGTCGGCCACAAGTTCGGCGAGTTCGCCCCGACCCGCACCTTCCACGGCCATTCCGGGGACAAAAAAGCCAAACGCTCGTCGTCGGCGGGCGCGTGAGGCGGGAGATCGGACCATGAGCAAGCCGTCGCGTCCGCGCAGGCTCGCGGAAAACGAAGCCAAGGCGGTGGCGCGCACGCTGCGGGTCTCGCCGCAGAAGCTCAATCTCGTCGCGCAGATGATCCGCGGCAAGAAGGTGCAGACCGCGCTCGCCGATCTCGAATTCTCGCGCAAGCGCATCGCGCGCGACGTGCAAAAGTGCCTGCAGTCGGCGATCGCCAACGCCGAGAACAATCACGACCTCGACATCGACGAGCTCATCGTCGCCCAGGCCCATGTCGGCAAGGCGCTCGTCATCAAGCGCTTCGTGCCGCGCGGGCGCGGTCGCGCGGGGCGCATCATGAAACCGTTTTCGCATCTGACGATCGTCGTGCGTCAGGTCGAAGCGCAAAGTTAGGTCAGGAGAACCCGATGGGTCAGAAGGTCAATCCGATAGGCCTGCGACTCGGCATTAATCGCACGTGGGATTCGCGCTGGTTCGCCGGCAAGAACGAGTACGGCAAGCTGATGCACGAGGACATGGCCATCCGCGAACAGCTGATGAAGCAGCTCAAGCAGGCGGCGGTGTCGAAGATCGTGATCGAGCGCCCGCACAAGAAGTGCCGGGTGACGATCCACTCGGCGCGGCCGGGCGTGGTGATCGGCAAGAAGGGCGCCGACATCGAGAAGCTGCGCCGCAAGGTCGCCCAGCTCACCGATTCCGACGTCGTGCTCAACATCGTCGAAATCCGCAAGCCGGAGCTCGACGCGCAGCTTGTCGCCGAATCGATCGCCCAGCAGCTCGAGCGCCGGGTGGCGTTTCGGCGCGCCATGAAGCGCGCGGTCCAATCGGCGATGCGGCTCGGCGCCGAAGGCATTCGCATCAACTGCTCCGGCCGGCTCGGCGGGGCGGAAATTGCGCGCATGGAATGGTACCGCGAGGGCCGCGTGCCGCTGCACACGTTGCGCGCCGATGTCGATTTCGGGATCGCCACCGCCTTCACCACCTACGGCACCTGCGGCGTCAAGGTGTGGATCTTCAAAGGCGAGGTGCTCGAGCACGATCCGATGGCGCAGGACAAGCGGGCGGCGGAAGGCGATATCGGCCGGCCGCGGCGCGACGCTTAAGCGCGCAAACGACGAGGACCGAGAGAGGCGTCGACCCATGCTTCAACCGATGCGCACCAAATACCGCAAGGCGCACAAGGGCCGCATCCACGGCGTTGCGTCGAGCGCGACGTCGCTCGCCTTTGGCCAGTTCGGCCTCAAGGCGATGGCGCCGGAGCGCATCACCGCCCGCCAGATCGAGGCGGCGCGCCGGGCGATGACGCGGCACATGAAGCGCGCCGGCCGGGTGTGGATCCGCATCTATCCCGACGTGCCGATCTCCAAGAAGCCGCTCGAAGTGCGCATGGGCTCGGGCAAGGGCGCGCCGGAA
>DASUPI010000157.1:0-8895 GCA_036281135.1 Rhodoplanes sp.
AGTTGCGGGTATTCGGTGCGCAGCTCCGCCTCGGACATGCCGCTCGCGAGCAGGTCGAGGACGAGAGAAACCCATAGGCGCGTTCCCTTGATGCAGGGTTTGCCGCCGCACACCGCAGGATCGACGCTGATGCGGTCGAGAAGATTGGCCATGTCGGATACCTTTCCATGAGGCATTACACCCGGTCAGCGGCGTGTTCACTCCGGCATGCGAGGGCAGGCGCGCCCGCGGGTGGCGGAACGGCGCCAGGCGCACGCGCCGTCATCGCGGCGCGCAGGCGCTCTTTCTCGCCATCGTCGTCCTCGGCGCGCAGCATTGACCGTGCTTACCAAGATCCTCCGCGCGCCGCCCGAGGAATTCCGAATCGATATCACATTGACGACAAATTAGGATGTCAAGGTCCGTGCTGGGGAAGGGGCGTAAGCTCTCATCAAAACCGAAGAATGACGTGCGCCTCGCGTTGCTGACGCGGGTCCGTGAGTGCTTGTTTGCGGGCCCGGAATACGGGGAATGTCATGGCTGAAGGCTTGCAGCGGCTGCGCCTGCGGCGTGGTTGTTCGTTAGTCCTGACCGCAGCGTTGGCCGCTGCAGTCTTCTCCATCGATCCGGCCCATGCACAAATGCGCACGCGGGACTCCGTCGAGACGGATCGCGGCGAGGCGGTGCGCAGCCGCCGCTCAGGGTCGGAGCCCGCCCTCAGCGGCGAACGCGACAACGCCAACACGGTCGCGATCATCTCCGGCAATATCAACGGGACCTATCTCTCGATCGCCTATGACCTCTCGGCCGTGCTCGACGATGGCGACAACTTCCGCATCCTGCCGGTCATCGGCAAAGGGGGCGCGCAAAACCTGCGCGACGTGCGGTTCCTGAAGGGGGTCGATCTCGGCATCACCCAGTCGATCATCCTCAACGATTTTCGGCGGACCAAGGAGATCGGCGCGATCGACGACAGGGTCACCTATGTCGCCAAGCTCTTCAACGAGGAAATGCACCTCGTCGTCCGCGCCGATTTCGGCATTACGTCGATCGCGCAGCTCGACGGCAAGAAGGTCAATTTCAGCGACCTCGGCAGCGGCACGCAACTCTCCACGCGCGATGTCTTCGATCGCCTCGGCGTCGTCCCCACCGAAGTGAACATGGGCCAGGCCGACGCTTTCGAGAAGCTCAAGACGGGCGAGATCGCTGCCACCATCCTGATCGCCGGCAAGCCGTCACCCGCAATGGAGAAACTGAAATCGATCGAGGGGTTCCGCCTGTTGCCGGTGCCGTTCGCCAAGCAGCTGCAGGCCGACTATCTTCCCGCGACGCTCACGAGCCAGGACTATCCGAACCTGGTGGAGGCGGGCGACGCGATTGACACGGTCGCGGTCGGCGCCGTGCTCGTGGCCTACAACTGGCCTCGCAACAGCGACCGCTATCGCCGGATCGAGAAATTCGTGGAGCACTTCTTTCCGCGTCTCGCCGAGTTCCAGAAACCGCCGCGTCATCCGAAATGGGCGGAGGCCAATCTGGCGGCGACGGTGCCCGGCCTGACCCGCTTCCCCGCGGCCGAGGAATGGCTCCAGCGCAACAACACGATCGCGCGGGCGGGCAGCGAGCAGCGCGAGCAGTTCGAACGGTTCCTCGAGATGCGCCCGCAGGAGTCCAGCAAGCCGATTACGCCGAACGATCGCGAGCGGTTGTTCCAAGAGTTCCTCAAGTGGAGCGGAACGCGTGAGCGCCGCTGAAGCAACCGGCATGAAGAGCAGGCGAATTTGTCGTGACGTCGAAGTCGAGAACAAGAGCGCGGCCGGACACGGAAGCAGGCTCCCTGACGTGACGACCGCGCCCGAAAGCCAGGCCAGGATGCCTGGCCGGGGGGTATGCCGCTCATGAGTTCCCCGATCAATGACAAGAGTTTCGAGGATCGGCTGAAATACGCCCCTCCCTGGGCGCGCCGGCCCTCGCCCAAGGACAATGTAGAGGCAAGGCCGGCCGAACCGGCGAAAGAAACGCCGCCCGCGCCCGAGCCCGAGCGCGTCGCCCCTCCGCGCAATCTCGATCCGCCCGCCGCGGGCCGGCTCGCGATCGCTCCCGGACCGACGACGGCGCCGGGCGCGCCCGATCAGCCGAGCACTTGGCTGCGCGCGCCGGCACGGGGGTTCGAAGGCGACCGCGCCATGCGTGAGCTCAGAACGCGCATGACGCTCGACCCGCAGCTCGTCCCCGAGCCGCCGCAACCCGCATCGCGCGGTTCGGCGCTGAAGCGCATCGTCCGGCTCCTCGCCATCACCGGCTTCGCTGCGGGGGCCGCCTATCTCGTCGTTCTGTTCGCCTTCCCGGATGCGAAGGAAGCCGCTCTCGACGAGCGCGACGGAACGCCCGCGCCAAGCCGGTCCGCCAGTCCCGCGCCGGGGCGGGCGTCGTCGGTGCGGCTCGCATTGATCGAGAGCCGCCGCGCGCCCGCGAACGAGTCCGTGCCGCTCGGGGTCACCCTCACCGGCGCGCTCGACGACGGCGCGGTGATCGTCAGCGGACTCCCGGCGGGAACGCGGTTTTCCGCCGGCGCCGCTCTGGACGACGGGAGCTGGCGTGTGCCGGTCGCCGAACTCACGCAGGCGGCAGTCGGACCGCCGCGCAATTTCATCGGCGCGATGGACCTTGCGGTCGAGCTGCGCTCGGCCGACGGTTCGGTCGCCGACAGGAGCACCATGCGGATCGAATGGGCGCCGCCGATCGCAGCCCTGTCCGGCCAGGCGCAGGCCTTCGCCCCCGAGCAGGGGCTGCGCGCCGCCGCGCCGCCGGTCCGGCGGGGGAACGTGACGCTGGACAGTGACGAGATCGCGAGCCTCGTCAAACGCGGCCAGGATTTCATCGCCAATGGCGATCTCGCATCCGCGCGCCTCGTCCTGCGGCGCGCCGCGGACGCCGGCGACGCGCAGGCGGCGCTCCTCCTCGGCTCGACCTATGACCCGGCGACATTCAAGCAGTTGAAGGTGATCGGCTCGGCCCCCGATCCGGCCGAGGCGCGCGCGTGGTATCAGCGCGCGGTGGAGCTCGGATCAAGCGAGGCCGTGCGCCGGCTCGAACCGCTCGCGCTGGGGACGCGCTGATCGGTCGCGTCGCCGCCTTCGCCGGGCGCGGCCCGCTCGGGCGCTATGGCGTTCGCGCCGCGCCAGCGGCCGTAGCGCCACGGCGCGTACCAGCGCGCGGCCGCCGGCGCGGCCTGCGGCACGAAGTCGAGCCCCCGCGTCCCGAACGGATGGCACCGGGACAGTCGGGCGAGCGTCATCCAACCGCCCGCCCATAGGCCGAATCGCCCTAGCGCCTCCTCGCCATAGGCCGAACAGGTCGGCAAATGGCGGCAATCCGTGCCAATCAGCGGCGACAGAGTGAGGCGGTAGCCGGCAATCAACGCGCGGCCGAGCAGGCGCGGGATGCGCCGAATCCCATCGAAGCGGAAAGCCTGCGGCATCGCCTTATCTGGCCGGATAATTGCTTGCCTAGCCGGCGTGTTCGCCGGCCGGGCAAGTAGTTTCCCAGGCGGAGGCCGATCTGTCTAGAAAAAGCGATAATTAATAGGCGGATAGCGATGGGTTCCCGGTAAGAAGTCACGCTTATACGTAGAAAACACAGTTGCGACGGGGTTCCTCATTTGGCCAAGATTACGCCAAAGGCTGAAGAAAAATTTACCGGACCTGAAGAACAATAAAAGGCGCGCAATAAGCGCCCCTCGAACGCACGGGGTAGAGAATGCGACGACCGCTATTCGGCGTTCTGCTGCTTGCTGCCTGCGCGTTCCCGGTCGCAGCCGGAACGCTGGAGTCCGCGGCGAACAGCCGGGCGCAGCCGATGCAGTTCACGCGGCATCAAGAGGGGCCCGCGGAAGCCTGCGGCGCGAAATGCCGCGTCTATGTGTTCGCAAGCGGCATGATCACGGCCGATACGCCGCGCCGCTTCGAGGCCTTCGCGCGCGAATACGATCTCACGGGCGCGACGGTCGTGTTGGATTCCGACGGCGGTTCGGTGCGCGGCGCACTCGCGCTCGGCCGCGTCATCCGCCAGTTTGGATTCGCAACGACGGTCGGGCGGCGAATGGATCGCGGATCGACCGGCGCGGCGAGCGGCGTCGTTTCGGCGCCGGCGAGCTGCGAATCGATGTGCGCCTTCGTCCTGCTCGGCGGCGTGCAGCGCGAGGTGCCCGCGAAATCGCGCGTGCTCGTGCACCAGATCTGGCTGGGCGACCGGCGCGACGATGCGGTGGCGGCGAGCTACTCCGCCGAGGACCTCGTCCTGGTGCAGCGGGACATCGGCAATATGGTGCGTTACACCGCGGACATGGGCGGCGGCGCGGAACTGATCGAGCTCGCGTTGCGAATCCCGCCATGGGAGCCGATGCGGGCTCTCTCGCGCGAAGAGCTGCAGCGCAGCGGCCTCGACGGCAGCGCCGAACCGAGCGAGCCGTCGACCGCGGCCACGCTGACGCCGGTCTCCGCCCAGGGCGCGGATCGCGCCGGGCAGTCGAATGACCGCGGCTGGGCCCTGCTGGACCGTACCGGCGTCCCGGCCATGTTGGCCCGCCACCATCCGCTGACCTATGAAGGCGAGCGGATCGGCAACTTCGACCTCGTGCTGGCATGCGGCGACGCGCCCGGCTCCTACACGCTCACTTATGTCGAGCGGCGGACGCGCCCGGCTTCCGCGGCGCTGCCGCCGATCGTGGAGCAGGTGCGCCTGTGGATCGGCGACGCCGATGTCTTGTTCCGCATCACCGCCTCGGAGGCGAAGGGGTCGTCGCGGCAAGTCGAGACCGTCGCGACCACGACCATCGCCGCGCCGCAGTTGCGCGCATTCGCCGGGACCGCCAGCCGGTCGCTCTCGGTGCACACGCGCAGCGCCGGCCAGCCGGCAACCATGATCCGGATCGGCAATAGCGGCTTCGCCAAGAGCTTCCCGCAGTTCGAGGCCGTATGCGCCGAGCAGTCGCGGCTCCGGATCGACGCGCACGCCCAGCTCGACCAGCGTCGCTGAGCGCGAGCATCCGCTCGACGCGGCGCGCACGAAGCTGTCCGCCGCGTCGCGTCTGGGCGCGTCGCCTCAAGCTTCGGGCAGGTCGGATACTTGACGAGGCACGGCTCTTGCGCTCGAAAGCGCGACCTACCGCCGCTTCGCCTCGATCTGATCGATCGCCGCAACCACCGCATCGAAGGTGAGCATGGTCGAGGCGTGCCGCGCCTTGTAGTCGCGCACCGGCTCGAGCACTGCGACGTCCGACCATCGCGCCGCGTCGGGCGGCGGCCCGTGCTCCTTGAGCATGCGCCGCACGGTCTCCCGCAGGTCGCGCAATTCCTCCGCCCGCGCGCCGATCACGTTGCGCGCCATGATCGACGAAGAGGCCTGGCCGAGCGCGCAGGCCTTCACCTCATGCGCGAAGTCGATCACGGTCTCGTCGTCCATTTTGAGATCGACGGTCACGGTCGAGCCGCACAGTCGCGAATGGGCGGTCGCGCTCGCGTCGGCATTCGGCAGCCGACCAAGCCGGGGAATATTTCCGGCCAGCTCCAAGATCCGCCGATTATAGACGTCGTTGAGCATGGTACTAATAGAGATTGGCGGGCATGCCGTCGATTGTCAGCCTCGAACCAACATAATATATGTTCCTCTCGGGGCCGGGCGAGGGGTTGCTTGCGCTCCGGCACGGCCATTCCCACATGGGGCAATGCCAACTGGGAAGTCGGCGTCCGTCCCCCGCGAGGTCCGACGATCCTGGCGGCGCGCGCGGCGTGACCGGTGACACATCCGGGTGGTCCCTGCCGACCCGGTCGAACGGAGCAGACGCTCGCGATGGACAATGTCATCAAGAAGCTGAATCCTGCCGCCCGTCCGGACTGCCGTCCGGAGCCCGCCGTCGAGGCGGCGGCGCGTCCGACCCGGGAGCAGGCCGAGCACGCGGTCCGCACGCTCATCTCTTTTCTCGGCGACGATCCCGAACGCGAGGGGCTCTTGGATACGCCCCGCCGGGTGGTTTCCGCCTTCAAGGAACTGTACAGCGGCTATGACATTCGCGCGAGCGACGTGCTCGATCGCACCTTCTCCGAAATCGGGACCTATGACGATCTCGTTCTCATCCGCGACATCCCCTTCAATTCGCATTGCGAGCACCACATGATGCCGTTTTACGGCCGGGCGCATGTGGCCTATCTCCCCGTCGACCGGGTGGTCGGACTGTCGAAGATCGCGCGGCTGCTCGATGTTTTCGCGCGCCGGCTGCAGACCCAGGAACGGCTGAGTTCGCAGGTGGTCAACGCGATCGACGAGGTGCTCAAGCCGCGCGGCGTCGCCGTGATGATAGAAGCCGAGCATACCTGCATGTCGATGCGGGGCGTGGAGAAGTCCGGCACGCGGACGATCACGACGCAATTCGCCGGCCTGTTTCGCGACGACGCGAACGAGCAGCTCCGCTTCATCCAGCTCGTGCGCAACGGCATGCGTTGATTATGGCTCCAAATCGTTTCGCGCCGCGCAGCTCGACCGAACAGATCGAGGAAGGGCGGGTCTTCGCGCCCAAATTCGATGACAACGGACTGATCCCGGCGATCGTCGCCGACGCCTGGTCGGGCGAGGTCCTGATGTTAGCCTATATGAACGAAGAGGCGCTCGCCCGCTCGATCGAAAGCGGCCAGGCCTGGTTCTACAGCCGCTCGCGCAAAGAGCTATGGAAGAAGGGCGAGACTTCCGGCCATACGCTGCGGATATTCGAGATCCGGGTCGATTGCGATCAGGACGTGCTCCTGCTCAAAGTCGAGCAGGACGCGAAGGGCGTGTGCCATACCGGGCGCGCGTCGTGCTTCTATCGCGCGGTCACGCTGCGCGAGCCGGCCGGCCATATGCTCGTTCTCACCCCGCGCGACGCCGAGAAGGTGTTCGATCCGGCGCAGGTCTACGGCGCCGACGAGAAGGCGAGGTGACGACGCCGCACGCGCGGGTTTGTTTCGTTTTCTTCCGAAGCGCCGCTTACGCGCCGGCCTCGGGTTCTTCCGCATCCGGCTGCGGGGCGGCCTCCGGCTCGAAAAAGTCCTCCGCCGCGAACTCGGCCGGCTCCTCGGGCTCCTCGCGCCGCGCGATCACGTCCTCGCCGCGCGCGATCCGCTCGGCTTCCTCGGCGTTGCGCGCAACGCTCACCGCGACCGTGACTTCCACGTCCGGATGCAGCGCAATCGGCACCTTGTGGAGCCCGATCATCTTGATCGGCATATTAAGAACGATCTGGCTGCGGTTCACCGTGAACCCGCCCTCTCCGATGACGGCCGCGAGGTCGCGCGCCGTCACCGAGCCGTAGAGCTGTCCCGTGTCGGAGGCCTGGCGCAGCACCACGAAGCCCTGGCCGTCGAGCTTCTGGCCGACCTTGTCCGCCTCCGATTTCAGTCCGAGATTGCGCGCCTCGAGCTGCGATTTCATGGTCTCGAACTTGACCCGGTTGTCCTTCGTGGCGCGCAGCGCCTTCCCGCCGGGCAACAGGAAATTGCGCGCATAGCCGTCTTTGACGCGGACGACGTCGCCCATTTGTCCGAGCTTGGCGATGCGCTCGAGAAGGATCACTTCCATGGCTTTGCTCCCTTTCGATGGGTCGATGACCGGTTCATGCGTTCAGACGATCGGGCCGGACGACGGCGGGCGGCGCTTGGCCGCGGCGCGCCGCCGCAAGTCGAACAGCCCGTCGGCGAGGCCGAGAAGCGCGGCCGCGAGCAGCGGCCAACCGAACAGCAGGATCGCGGCGTAGAGGCCGGTCAGCACGATTGCGCGGCTTTTCAGCGGAGCCGTCAGCGCGTGCAGCACCGCCAGCCCAAGCGCGGCGAAAGCGACGAAGAAACTCGCGGCGAACAGGCCGGCGACGATGCCGATCAGCCCGGGCAGGAACGAGCCCGCAACGGCGAGCGCGAAAACCGCCGCGGCGTAAGCCGGCAGAGCGAGTGCGGAGAGATCGGGCCAGGGACGCCGCAGCAGGCCGGAGAGGTTCACGACGCGTCCGGCGAGCCACAGATTGAACAGGAGCGTCGCCGTCGCGAGCGCGGCCGCCGCGGGCGGAATGATCACCGCGAACAGCTCGAACACGCGGTTCGGATCGGACACGCCCGGCAGCTTGAGCGGCTCGTTGGTCGGCGTGCCGTCCTGGACTCGAAACACGCGCTCGAACCCGTCTTTCAGCGCCGCCCGGAAACTCTCCGCATCGCTGCCGAATTGCGGGATGGCCGCCATGACGATCAGGCCGCCGAGCAGGGCCGCCCAGAACACGAGCCGGCCGACCGGATACCATTCGAACTGCTCCGAGCCGTTGACGGCCGCCGGGCGCGCGAGCAGCGACAGATAACCGAGCCACCAGGCCGGCAGGCCGATGCCGATCAGGAAGACCAGCGCGAATACGACGTTGAAGGCGGCGAACAGCGCCGCCGATCCGGTCAGCACCGCGGCGATGCCGGCGGCATAGCTCCAGCCCAGCGCCGCGATCAGGATGGGGAGCGGCGCGAGATAGAACAGCACCATGGACAGCAGCGAGCCCGAGGCGAGCGCCGCGAACATGAGCGCGGCGACCGCGCCTGCGCCGATTCCGATCAGGAGGATTTGCACCATGTCGAGCTGTCCCGCTCCGTGAGCGGTTAGAGGCGGATCGCGTCCGCCCCAACCATGTCGCCTCTCTCGTCAGGGAGAGGGTGGAAGTCGCGCCGTCAGCGGATCACGTAGGGCAATAGCCCGAGAAAGCGCGCCCGCTTGATCGCCCGCGCAAGCTCGCGCTGCTTGAGCGCGGACACCGCGGTGATCCGGCTCGGCACGATCTTACCGCGCTCGGAAATATAGCGCTGCAGCAGGCGAGCGTCCTTGTAGTCGATCTTGGGCGCGTTCGCGCCCGAGAACGGG
>DASUPI010000158.1:0-6994 GCA_036281135.1 Rhodoplanes sp.
GACCTGCGCGCCGAAATAGACGCCCTTGCCGGTTTGCTCCTTGCGGCGAATGATCGCCTGCCGGCCGCCCAGCACGGACGGATATTTCGCCTGCATCGCGCGGAACGAGGCCTGCGCGTCCCCCTCGCTCTTCTGCGCCGAGAGCTGAACGACATAGTTCCCCGCGCTCGGCCGCGGCGGCGGCACGGCCAGTGCGGTCTGCGACCGCGCCGGGACGGCCTGTTGCGGCTCGCCGGGCGAAGCCGGCGCGGCCGGACGCGCGGCTCGGGCCGGCGCGGGAGCTGCAGGGGCGGTCACCCGCGGCGGCGCCGCCGGCGCGGGCGTCGGCTCAGCCGGGCCTCCTTCGGGGCGGATCGTCACCGTCCGGACCTTCTTGGGCTCGCCCGCGGTCCCGGTGAGCAAGCCAGGCGGCTGAACACTGCCCAGCTCGGTCGTTACCGGAGCACTCGCCGCCGACGGCGGCTCGGGGACGAGCGCGCGTGCGTTCGGATCTTTGATCGCCAAAGGCTGCTCTTCGCGCGAAACCACCCGCTCGCCCGCGCTGCGATCTCCCACGCGCTCCTGGATCTGCTTGTCGCCGTTCGGTTGCGACGCGGGGGCGATCTTCTTCGGCGACTGGTCGGCGCGGATCACCGGCGTCGCGGTCTCCTGAGTGTCTCCGCCGAGCATCGCGCGATAGCTGTACGCGCCCGCAGTGCCGATCACCGCGAGGGCGAGGATTGCAGCGACGATCCACAGCTTGCGGCTGCGCGGTTCGCTGCCCTCTTCGTAATCGCGCCCTCTATAGCCGTCGGCGTCATATTCGTCGTAGCGGTCGGGCTGCGGCCCAAGCTCGTCCGCGACCGCACGCGCGTCCTCGTAAGTCTCGGCCTGCGCATAGGCCTTTTCGCCGGGCGGCTCGTAGCGAGGATGATGACCGGCCGCCGGCGCCTGAGGACGCCGGCTTTCGCTTGCAACCGGCGGCGCTGGCTCGAAAGCGCGCGGCGGCGCCCGGTCCGGGGGGCCCTTTGCGTCCGCGCCATAGCCGGGCCGAAAGGCGGCGGCATTGTCGGGCTGCGCCTTGCGCTCCTTCGGCCGCGGCGGCGGCCGCCAGCCGGCATCCGTGCTGTATGGGTCGCTCAGGTCGGGCGGCGTGCCCTGCCACGCATGAACCGCGCCGGCCTGGCCGCGACCCGGAGGAGAGGCGGCCGGTTTCGGCTCGGTATAGCCGGCATAGCGCTGGTCGGGATGCCGCTCGAATTGCGCGCCGCGCTCTGCGTCGCGGTCGGGCGGCGGCTGCGGGGGCGGGGTCGGTTGCCGCTGCGCGGAAGGCGGCGGCTGCGAGGGCGCGGGCTGGCGCCGCTGCGTGGCGGGGTCGACCGGCTGCCGTGGTGGCGGGGTCGGTTGCCGCTGCACGGAAGGCGGCGGCTGCGAGGGCGCGGCCTGGCGCCGCTGCATGGTGGGGTCGGGCGGCTGCTGCGACGGCGGAGACGGTTGCCGCTGCACGGAAGGCGACGGCTGCGATGGCGACTGCGGCCGTTGCACGGGCCGCTGCGCTGCGGCTCCGGGACCTTCGCGTCGCCGCACGACTTGGTGCGGATCCTGGGCCGGTACTTCGTTTTGTCCGATCAGCCGCGCGAGTTCGACCAGCGGATCGGGTCCGGGCTGTCGCGCCGCCGCGGTCGCGGCGCGCTTGGCGCCTGCAACCGGAGGCGTCGGGTTCGCGGCTGTGCGACGATATCGGTCGTCCGCCATGGCTGTCCTTCAGCGCTTCCGGTTCGCCCCGTCATGCGGGTCCGCGTCGACCGTAACTCGACGACGGGCGTTCGCGTCCGGCAAAATTATCTGTGCCCAGGCTCACCGCATTTCGTCCGGCGCGGTGACCCCGAGCAGTCCGAGCCCCACGGAGACGACCGTGGCCACGCCTTCCACCAAAGCGAGGCGAGCCAAGGTTACTTCTCTATCATCTTGGATAATAAATCGTAAATATGGCGAGTCCTTGCCTCCGCGTGTCCATTGCGTGTGAAACGCGCTGGCCAGATCGAAAAGATAAAAGGCGATCCGGTGCGGCTCATGCGCGGCCGCGGCCGCCTCGACCAGGCGTGGAAACTGGGCGATCAGCCGCATCAGCTCGATCTCGGCCGCGTCGGACAGACGCTCAAGCGGAACCCCGGCGAGCAACTCCGCCCGCGCGGCGCGCGCGCCCGGCAGATCGGGCACGGCCTCGACCGCGTTGCGGAAGACGGACTGCGCCCGCGCATGCCCGTACTGCACATAGAACACGGGATTGTCGCGCGACTGCTCGATCACCTTGGCAAGGTCGAAGTCGAGCGGCGCGTCGTTCTTGCGAAACAGCATCATGAAGCGGACGGCGTCGCGCCCGACCTCGTCCACCACTTCGCGAAGCGTCACGAACTCCCCGGCCCGTTTGGACATTTTCACCGGCTGGCCGGCCCGCAACAGCTTCACGAGCTGGACGAGCTTGACGTCGAGGGCCGCCTCTCCCCCGCTCAGCGCCTGCACGGCCGCCTGCATACGACGGACATAGCCGCCGTGATCGGCGCCCCAAACGTCGATCAGGTCGCGGAAGCCGCGGTCGAGCTTGGACTTGTGATAGGCGATGTCGGCGGCGAAATAGGTGTAGCTGCCGTCCGATTTTTTCAGCGGGCGGTCGATGTCGTCGCCGAACGCGGTCGAGCGGAACAAAGTCTGCTCGCGATCCTCCCAGTCCTCGACGGCCGCGCCCTTCGGCTGCGGGAGCCGCCCTTCATAGACGAGCCCCCGCTCGCGGAGCCACGCGATCGTATCGCCGACCCTGTCACCCGTGGCGCGCCGCCTGCCCGCAGCGGAATCGCGTTCGACTTCACCCTCCCCTGAAAGGGGAGGGTCGGACCGCCGCAGGTGGTCCGGGGAGGGGTCGTGGGCCGGCGTGCGACCCCCTCCCGGCGCGCTTGCGGTCGCCGACCTCCCCCTTTCAGGGGGAGGTGAATTCGGAAGCTCTTCGTCAGGAACAGGCGTGCTCTCTCCGCGGCCGGCGCTCAGCGAGCGTTCGGAGAAAAACACCTCGTGGCGAACAGCGAGGGCGGCGAGATCCGCGCGGATCATCGCCATCATCATCGTGATCGCCTTGGCCCGGACGATCGGGAGCCACGCCTGTTCCGGCTGCGCGAGCAGGTCTCGCCCGAACTCGCGAGCGAGCGCCTCGCCTACCGGCTTGAGATAATCGCCCGGATAGAGCCCCTCGGGGATCGCGCCGATGTCCTCGCCCAGCGCCTCGCGGTAGCGCAGATAGGCGGAGCGGGCGAGCACGTCGACCTGGGCGCCGGCGTCGTTGGTGTAGTATTCGCGCGTCACCGCGAAGCCGGCAAAGCCGAGGAGATTGGCGAGCGCGTCGCCGAACACCGCGCCGCGGCAGTGCCCCACATGCATCGGTCCGGTCGGGTTGGCGGAGACATATTCGACGTTCACCGCCCTTCCCCGGCCGGTGTCGGATCGGCCGTAATCGGGGCCGGCCTTGATCGCCGCCTGCAAGGCCTGCATCCACACCTGCGGCTTGAGCGTAAAATTGATGAAGCCCGGCCCGGCGACGTCGACCGACTGGACCCAGTCGTCCGCGCGCAGTCGCTCCGCGATCAGTTCTGCCAGTTCGCGCGGTTTGCGGCCGGCCTCCTTGGCGAGCGCCATGGCGGCGTTGGTCGCGAGATCGCCATGGGCGGAGTCGCGCGGCGGCTCGACCAGCACCCGGCTCTGATCGATGTCGGCCGGGAGCAGCCCGTCCGCGATCAGGGCATCGTTCACGGCCTCGATCAGCGCGCGAACATACGCTAATATATCACTGAATTGGTTAGTAAGTTCTGTCACTGTCTGGGTGCGCCTCCGGCTATCCGCGCCGCATGCCTACAGTCGACTGAAAGACACCAGAACTAGGGCGCAACAGCAGTGAGCAAACCTCTCCCCGACGGGGAGAGGTCGGCGAGCAATGCGAGCCGGGTGAGGGGGTGTTCATTCCGCTGAAGAGATTTCCCCTCACCCGCCGCCTGGGGCGTCGACCTCTCCCCGACGGGGAGAGGTGAACTTGGCATCATCTCGCCTTCTAAGGACTTTCTCAGCGACTAGCGCAGAAGCGGGGTCGCGTCAAAAAGCCGTCTATGTTCCCCGAGCGCATAGCGATCGGTCATGCCGGCGATGAAGTCGGCGATGCGGCGGGCGCGGGCGTGACCGTCTTCCGGAAGCGCATGACGCCATTCGGCCGGCAGCGCGGCCGGATCGGCGGCGTAGCGCGCAAACAGATCGCGCAGCACGCCCTCGGCGTCGCCCATGATGCGCATCACCCGCGCGTGCCGGTACATGCGATCGAACAGGAAGGCCTTGATGGCCTTTTCGGCCGCCGCCATCGGCGGCGAAAAGCCGACCATCGGCGCGCCCGCCGAGCGGACGGCGTCGGCGGACGCGGGATCGAGCGCCGTCAGCCGACGCCGGGTCTCGCCCACCACGTCCTCGATCATCCGCGTGATCATGCGTCGGATCAGTTCGCTGTTGCGCCGGGCCGGCTCGATGTTGGGGTGCGCGGCAAGCACCTCCGCCAGGAGGTCGCCGACCAGCGCCAGCTCGGCAAGCTCCCCAAAGGTGAACAATTCGGCTCGAAGACCATCGTCTATGTCATGGGAATCATAGGCGATATCGTCCGCGATGGCGCCCGCCTGGGCTTCCAGGCTGGGGAAGCTTTCGAGCGCCAAATCGTGCAGCCGGCAATAGTCGGCGATTTCGGCCGGAATGCCTTTGGCGCCGTAGGCGGCCGTCGGCCGGCCCTGCCGATCGAGCAGCGGACCGTTGTGCTTGACGAGCCCCTCCAGCGTCTCCCAGGTGAGATTGAGGCCGTCGAAGGCGGCGTAGCGTTTCTCCAGGCGGGTCACGACCGCGAGCGTCTGCGCGTTGTGGTCGAAGCCGCCGAACCCGGCAAGGCGCTGGCCGAGCGCGCGCTCGCCGGCATGGCCGAACGGCGGATGGCCGAGATCATGCGCGAGCGCACAGGCCTCCGCCAGGTCCTCCTCGAGATCGAGCGCGCGGGCGAGCGAGCGCGCCACCTGCGCGACTTCGAGCGTATGGGTGAGCCGGGTGCGGTAGTGATCGCCCTCGTGGAACACGAAGACCTGCGTCTTGTGCGCGAGCCGGCGGAACGCCGTCGAATGGATAATCCGGTCGCAGTCGCGACGAAACACGCTGCGGGTCACGCTCGGCGGCTCGGGATGCAGCCGGCCGCGGCTTGCTCCCGGATCGGACGCGCAGGGCGCGCGCGCCGAACTCGCCTGAACCGCCATCTCCGCCTCGCAGCGATTGACCAGAGCCGAGCGGACACATAACTAACTTGCATCGCCACAGGCAATCGCGGGGAACCATGAGCACGCAAGTGACCCTGACCGAACGGGCGGCGCGGCGGATCGGCGAAATCCTGGAGGCGGAGCCCGCCGGAACGATGCTGCGCATCCTGGTCGAGGGCGGCGGCTGCTCCGGCTTCCAGTACAAGTTCAATCTCGACCGCGACCACGCAAACGACGACCTGGTGCTTGCGCGCGATGGCGCGACCGTGCTGATCGACCCCGTGTCGGTGCAATACATGGCCGGGGCCGAAATCGACTTTGTCGACGACCTGATCGGCGCGTCCTTCAAGATCAACAACCCGGTCGCATCGGCCTCCTGCGGCTGCGGCACGAGTTTTTCAGTCTGAGCCTATTCTCCAAACGCTGGGCGGCCGCCACGCCTTGCAGCGTCGCAAGCCTCGCGATGAGCCTGCGCTTCGGCTTTTCGCGTTTTGTACCAAGAACCATTGGTCTCGACCCATTCATATGTCATTGCCGGGCTTGACCCGCAATCCATCTTATTGGAGATACGGTGCTTTTTAAGGTGGATACGCGGGCCAAGCCCGCGTATGACAAGTCAGTTATTGCGGCGGCCGGTGTTAGTGCGTGATCGTCACATCGACCGTCACCGAGTCGCTGCCGTCCAAAACCGTGACCTGGCTGTAGTCGTTTTGCGGCGGACTTTCCTCGTAGCGCAGCGGAATGACTTGAATGACTTGAATGACCGGTTCCTTTGGTGGCGCGGCCTGCACATCGAGCAACAGAATCCGCGGATTGATGCCCTGCGGCACCTTGCGGACCAGTGTCACTTTCCAACCGGGAGTCGGGACCTCGACGTCGCCGGTGACGATGAGCGTAGGCGTCGACCCCGGCAGATTGTTGATCGACGCTTTGAACGTCTCCTTGAGCAGCTTTGGCATCGCAACACTCCCTCAGCGTTAAATTGCAACAACAAGCCCGGCAAGAACGAACGAGAGCTCTTTACCGAGTAGTGTCCGGATCGCAGTGATGCCGGACGCCGTTCAATCTTACGTGGCAGCGATGAGCACAACCATACGGCGTGTCAAATCACGTTGATTGCAGCCTGTGGTCGGTCGTCATGCACGGCAGGAAGCCTCCGCTTCCCTGATGGGCCGCGGTGTTTGCTGGTCAGGCGGCGGCCTTATCCCAGTCTGCGCCACCAGCTGGTCCAGGAGCCGCCGCCTCCAGTTGGCCCGGCGTGCGGCCGAGGCGCGCGCGCAGACCGCTGTGCAGTTGTGCGGAAAATGATCTAACCATGCGCCATGAGCGACATACTGATTCCTCCCGACCCCTCGGAAGTCCACGACGTTGCGCTGCGCACGGCGCTGGAGGAGCGCTACCTCGCCTATGCGCTGTCGACCATCATGGATCGCGCGCTTCCCGACGCGCGCGACGGGCTCAAGCCCGTGCATCGCCGGCTGCTCTACGCGATGCGCCTGCTCCGGCTCGATCCCGGCGCCGCCTGCAAGAAGTGCGCGCGCGTCGTCGGCGACGTCATCGGCAAGTTCCACCCGCATGGCGACCAGGCCGTGTATGACGCGCTGGTGCGGCTCGCCCAGGATTTCTCCCAGCGCTACCCGCTGATCGACGGCCAGGGCAATTTCGGCAATATCGACGGCGATAACCCGGCCGCCATG
>DASUPI010000159.1:0-7416 GCA_036281135.1 Rhodoplanes sp.
TTCAGCCGCTGCAGGGTCGGCCCGAAAGCCAGGCTGCTGACGTGCTCGACGACGCCGTGGCGTGGGCCGCTCATGTCTTGCTCTCCTTCGCTTGCGGCCCATGCAGGGGAGGTCGCGACGCGCGGGGCGCAGCATGCGACCCCCACCCCAATCCGGGACAAGGTTTGCTTTCGCAGCCACCCCGATGGTCGACCCGGGCGGCGCTTGCTGCGGCGATGCGCTTCACGGTTTCGTTAGGGGGCAAATGTGACGGATCGCACATCGCCGCGACGCCGTCCGCTCTAACGTTCGGGGCAGGTTAACAGTGTTCTACCAAAAAGAGACCCCCGGAGGACGCCATGACCACCCTCGACCTGATGTCCGACGATCTCATCGACTCCGACGTCGAGCAAGGCTTGGGCTTTTTCGACTGGTTGCTGCGGGTGCACACCTGCGTGCACAATGCGCACGCGCTGCGCGACGGCTCCAAGCGACGGGTCCGCCTGCCGACCACGGATGCCATGCGCCTGCGCCTGCGCCGCGAGCACGCCCTGCGCGGCGCCGAGAAGTGCTGGGCCTAAATGGCGGCCGCGATGGCGCGCAGGCAACTGCATGCTCCCGAGCTTTCATTTCGTCTTTGCCGGGCTGACCGGCAATCCCCGTTCATCCTCCCCCGCGACGCGGGGGAGGGGGACAGCCCGTAGGGCGGGGGAGGGGGTTCACGAAAACCGCTGCGCATTCCATCGGTCGCATCCCGATGGGCGGATCCAACGAGACTTGCTGCGGTCAGTTGCGCGCGCGCCCCCTCCACCATGCTGCGCATGGTCCCCCTCCCCCGTTTGCACGGGGGAGGATGGTTCCGCTCGTTTCGCAATCGGCCGTGAGCCGCCGGGTCTTCGCCCGGCGACGAGGGAGGGGCCTAGCAAGCATAAGGAGGTAGCCCGGATTGCGCGTTGCGCAATCCGGGGCCTGACCCGGATGTCGCTCCGCTCCATCCAGGCTACGCTTGCTACGGGTTTTCGACAGAGAACTCGATACTTGCTCTAAACTCCGGCCCGGAGGCAAGGGGCTTTATATTCGTTGCTACCGCTCTAATGCGATATTGAGCTGGCTTCGCATTGTCCGGAATATTCCAAGAAATTTCCAAATCAAAATAATATGGCTCCGACCTCTCTCCGATTTGCGTTGGAAGGGTAGCCAAGAAAAATAGTGCAGCCGTATTCCACACGTCCAATGGTATAAAAATCTCTGCGGACCTCGTTATGAAGGGCTTATCGACGGAAACTGAGAATTTAAAGGGGTGCTGAAATGGAATGCTCCCCGGGGCCGACAACGTAATTGACTCATTTGCGATCGCTAATTGGCGGCCTTGAAAAATGGATTTGTTAGCTGTCAACGTCGATGGATCATACTTTGCTGCGGACCATTTCACCGTAACATTTTGGGCATTTACAGGCGTTTTATTTGTGATCGAGAATATCGGAACACGCCAACCGCCAGGCTGAAGATTGTCGTTCTCACCTCTTATGTTCATAGAATTGTCAGTTGGCGGATTCCAAGTTAGAATTGATTTTTGTTCTGGCTTTATTACCTCAAATTGCGGTTGGAGAATTGTGGCTTGAATGTACGATTGAATTTGAAATGTCGCCGTCAATAACAGCAATACTACGCCGAAGAAAGTCATCCAAAGCGCGGAAAGTTTATCTCCACCGTACCAAACGCTTGGCGACATTCCGCCGAGAATAATCCCCGCAATCAGGGGCAGCCAAAAATTGCGACATTAATAAGCTTTTCGGTCAATGGGGACACCCACGTTCTGTCAAAATATTGAAAATCATCTTCAAAATTTCTTCTCTTTTGGAGCAAAAAACACCACCCTTGAAAAGCGATCCGTCGTCGAATCGGCCCCTGTAATTCTCACGAACGCCCCGTGGGGCCGCCGCTGTTCGACGGCAGGCGCAATCGCCGGGTAAGCCGCCGTGAGGAAGGTTGCGATCTCAACGAGGTCCTTCAGAGCCTGCTCGGTGAAGCGGACCTTCATCAGCGCCGGAATTTGGCGAACGCGGCCTCGACCTGTTCCTCGGAAGCAAAGCGGCCTTCGTCCGCCGCCTTGAGCCCGCGGTCGATGCCGGCAAGTTCTTCGGGGGTCGGTTGGTAATCACCACTGAGGCCCGCTTCGATTTGGAGCGGGAGTTCGGCGAGCTCGTTTTGTGCCGACTCGGGCCAAGTCTTGACCCGCTCCAGCACGGCTTCCAGCGTTTTCGTTTTCATGGCCGTCACCATACCACTCACGAACACCCCGTCGTTCCGCCGCATGTCTCACATTTGAGGCACGTGCCGTTGCGCACCAAGGTGAAGTTGCCGCATTCGCCGCACGCTTCGCCTTCGTAGCCCTTGGCCTTGGCTTCGGCGCGCATTTCGGCGGCGTAGGCTTTGGCTTCGGCGCGCGCCTCGCTGCGCGACAGCGCGAGGTGATGCGCTTCGAGCTGCTCGGTCGGCGAGAGCTTCTGTTCGAGCTCGGCCTTCAGCGCTGCGGCGCCTTCGATCGTGTCGCCCGCGCGGAGCGAGGTGATTTGGCCGCTCACCCCACCCCGGCCGCCTTCGGCGGCCGACCCTCCCCCTCCAGGGGAGGGTGAAGGAATTCCGCGCCCCTCCGCGCCCCGCGCGCCCCCTTCGCGCTCGCGCTCCGCGCCGCCCGCGATCACGCCGAGCCGGTCGGTGCGCGAGCGGGTCAGCCCGCGCGAGACGTACTTCGCCGCCTGGCGGCCGTCCGGCAGCTTGCCCTCGTTGACGCCCTTGCCGAGTGCGTCGAAGCCGCCGCCCACCACGGTCGGGTCGACATGGGCAAGGTCGAAGCGGTCGAGATAGCTCACCGCAAGCTCGCGGAAAATGTAGTCGAGCATCGAGGTGGCGTATTTGATCGAGTCGTTGCCCTGCACCGGACCGGACGGCTCGAAGCGCGTGAAGGTGAAGGCGTCGACATATTCCTCGAGCGGCACGCCATATTGCAGGCCGAGCGACACCGCGATCGCGAAATTGTTGATGATCGAGCGGAGCGCCGCGCCCTCCTTGTGCATGTCGATGAAGATTTCGCCGAGCCGGCCGTCGTCATATTCGCCGGTGCGCAGATAGACCTTGTGGCCGCCCACCACGGCCTTCTGGGTGTAGCCCTTGCGGCGGTCCGGCATCTTCTCGCGTTCGCGCATGACGACGATGCGCTCGACCACCTTTTCGACCACCTTCTCCGCGAGCGCGGCGGCGCGCGCGGCCGCAGGCTTCTCGATGAAGGCCTCGATGAGGTCCTCCTCGTCATCGTCGCCGGAGATGAGCTGGCTCTGCAGCGGCTGCGACAGCTTCGAGCCGTCGCGATAAAGCGCGTTCGCCTTCAGCCCGAGCTTCCAGGAGAGTAGATAGGCCTGCTTGCAGTCCTCCACCGTCGCCTCGTTCGGCATGTTGATGGTCTTGGAGATCGCGCCGGAGACGAAGGGCTGCGCCGCCGCCATCATGCGGATATGGCTGTCGACCGAGAGGAAGCGCTTGCCGTTGCGCCCGCACGGATTGGCGCAGTCGAACACGGCGTAGTGCTCGGCGCGCAGATGCGGCGCGCCCTCGACCGTCATCGCCCCGCACACATGCACATTCGTCGCGTCGATCTCGCGCCGGGAAAAACCGAGCGCCGCGAGCATGTCGAACGACGGCTTGGCGAGCTCCTCGGCGGCAAGCCCGAGCTCGTTGGTGCAGAACGCCTCGCCGAGCGTCCATTTGTTGAAGGCGAAGCGGATGTCGAAGGCGGTCGGCAGCGCCTTCTCCAGCCGCTCGATCGCTTCGGGCGTGAAGCCCTTCGCCATCAGCGCGGCGTGATTGATGCCGGGCGAATTGGCGAGCGTGCCGTGGCCGACCGCATAGGTCTCTATGTCGGCGATGTGGCCGTCGGAATAGCCGAGTACGCGCAACGCCTCCGGCACCGCGCGGTTGATGATCTTGAAATAGCCGCCGCCGGCGAGCTTCTTGAACTTCACCAGCGCGAAGTCCGGCTCGATGCCGGTCGTGTCGCAATCCATCACGAGGCCGATCGTGCCGGTCGGCGCGATCACGGTCGCCTGCGCATTGCGGTAGCCGTGCTGCTCGCCGAGCGCGAGCGCGCGGTCCCAGGCGAGCCGCGCGCGCTCGATCAGGCGCGCATCCGGGCAGGCCGCGTGGTCGAGCCGCACCGGCGGGCTTGCGAGCGTCTCGTAGCCGGTCTTCTCGCCATGGGCGGCGCGGCGATGGTTGCGCATCACCCGCAGCATGGGCTCGCGGTTCTTCTTGTAGCCCGGGAACGCGCCGAGCGCGGCCGCCATCTCCGCCGAGGTCGCATAGGCCGTGCCGGTCATGATCGCCGAAAGCGCGCCGCAGATCGCGCGGCCCGCCTCCGAATCGTAGGGAATGCCGGACGACATCAGGAGGCCGCCGAGATTGGCGTAGCCCAGGCCCAGCGTGCGGTACTCGTAGGAGAGCTGCGCGATCTCCTTGGACGGAAACTGCGCCATCAGCACCGAGATTTCCAGCACGACGGTCCACAGCCGCACCGCATGCTCGTAGCCGTCGATGTCCAGCTCCGCCGTCATTCCGGGGCGCGGGCGCATGCCCGCGAGCCCGGAATCCATGCCATCCGCTCCGTGAGTATGGATTCCGGACAGCCGCTGCGCGGCTTCCGGAATGACCTCGCTGGGGCGCATGAACGCAAGCAGATTGAGCGAGGCGAGATTGCAGGCGGTGTCGTCGAGGAACATGTATTCCGAGCACGGATTCGAGGCGCGGATCGGCCCCGAAGCCGGGCAGGTGTGCCAGTCATTGATCGTAGTGTGGTATTGCAGGCCGGGATCGGCGGAGGCCCAGGCCGCGTAGGCGATCTTCTCCCACAGATCGCGCGCCTTGACGGTCTTCGCGACCTTGCCGGGCTTGGTGCGCCAGGTGAGGTCCCAGTCCCCATCCGCCTCCACCGCCTTGAGGAACTCGTCGGTCACCCGCACGGTATTGTTGGAGTTCTGCCCGGACACGGTGAGATAGGCTTCGGAGTCCCAGTCGGTGTCGTAGATCGGGAATTCGATATCCTTGTAGGCCTGCTTGGCGAACTGGATGACCCGCTTGATGTAGCTGTCGGGCACGCGGTTCCGGCGCGCCGCCTTGACCTCCCGGCGCAGCACCGGGTTCTTCTCCGGGTCGAAGCAGTCGTCGCCCGAGCCTTCGCAGTTGAGGCAGGCCTTCAACACCGCGCGCAGATGCCTCTGGTTGACCCACGAGCCGGTGACGAGGCTCGCGACCTTCTGCTCCTCGAGCACTTTCCAATTGATGTACTGCTCGATGTCGGGGTGATCGACGTCGACGATCACCATCTTGGCGGCGCGGCGCGTGGTGCCGCCCGACTTGATCGCGCCCGCCGCGCGGTCGCCGATCTTGAGGAAGCTCATCAGGCCGGAGGAGCGCCCGCCGCCCGAGAGCTTCTCGCCCTCGCCGCGCAGGCGGGAAAAGTTCGAGCCGGTGCCGGAGCCGTATTTGAACAGCCGCGCCTCGCGCACCCACAGATCCATGATCCCGCCTTCGTTGACGAGATCGTCTTTGATGCCCTGAATGAAGCAGGCGTGCGGCTGCGGGTGCTCGTAGGCCGTCTTCGACTTCACGAGCTTGCCGGTTTTGAAGTCGACATAGAAGTGGCCCTGGCTCGGCCCGTCGATGCCGTAGGCCCAGTGCAGCCCGGTGTTGAACCATTGCGGCGAGTTGGGCGCGACCATCTGCATCGCGAGCATGTAGCGCAGCTCGTCGAAGAAGGCCTGCGCGTCCGCTTCCGAATCGAAGTAGCCGCCCTTCCAGCCCCAATAGGTCCAGGCGCCGGCGAGCCGGTCGAACACCTGACGCGCGGAGTGCTCGCCGGTGATCCGCTCCTTCTCCGGGAGTTCCTTCAGCGCCGCTTCGTCCGGGGCGGAACGCCACAAGAAGGAGGGCACGCCCTCTTCGGGAACCTTGCTCGAGCGAGCGGGGACTCCGGCCTTGCGGAAATATTTCTGCGCGAGCACGTCGGAGGCGACCTGCGACCATGCCTTCGGCACTTCGACATTGTCGGCCCGGAACACGACCGAGCCGTCCGGATTGCGGATTTTGCTCGTCGTCGGCCGGAACGCGATGTCCGCATAAGGTGACTGGCCGTCCTTGGTGTAGCGCCGCTCGATCCGCATCTTCCCACCTTTCAATCGCCGCCAAGCGCCGAAGCCCATGGCGCGCCGACCGGAATCGACCGCAAGCCGCGCGGCTTGCGTCCTCCCCGTGCCCCTGATCTCGCTTCTGACTGAGTACGCAACCGGCCGCACTTGATGCGCGGTCCGGGATCGAGCGCCGGCCGATGCCCGAGAACAAGAACTCAGGACAGAAGGGCCACCTACGAAGACCATTTGGCCTCGACGGAGCGCCTGAGCAAGCCTCTCGGGGTCGGCCGGCGGGACGTCGAAACGAACCCCGCCGCAGAGTTGAAAAACTATGGCAAATCGGGCACGCGCGTCAAGACCTAGTGTCAGCTCTCAACAGCTACCCTAAATATGGTTACTCTTCGGCGTCTTCGCCATCTCGCCGGGGCCGTGGGGCGGCCCATGTAAACCAAGCCTATTGAGCGATGACGCGCCCCGCGGCGGCGCGGCGCGCGCCATTGCCGCCTGGACAAGCAGTAGACGCGGTGGCATCACGAGCGCGGCCAATTCCGCCCGCACGGCTCGGACTCCGATGAATCTCAAGACCTTCTTCACGCGCCTGTTCTCCTGGTGGAACGACCAGACCTTCGGGACCCAGTTCTGGACCTGGCGTCACGGCGAATTCGTCGGCGCCGACGAGTTCGGCAACTCCTATTATCGCGAGAAGGGCGGTCGGATCAGCCCGGCGCTCGGCTACAACCGGCGCTGGGTGATCTATAACGGCTTGACCGAGCCGTCGCGCATTCCGCCGGCCTGGCATGCTTGGATCCACTATATCGTTGACGTGCCGCCGACCGAGGAGATCGTTACGCCGCGACCGTGGTGGAAGCCGCACAAGCCGAACCTCACGGGGCTTCCCGGCGCCTATCGTCCCCCCGGCTCGACGCTCGCGCAAAACCGGCGTCCGGCCGCAACCGGGGATTATCGACCCTGGACGCCGAACCGGTAAACGTTCGGCCAGCCGCGCGAAAGACAGACCTGCCAGGGTCCGGCGTCTGGAACTGTGGACGGGGCCGGGTCGGTCCGGGCCGTTGGCTCGCGGGGCTCTCGCGTGACTATTAGGCTCGCGTCCTCCGCTCGGCCCGGACCGGGGAGCAGCCCTGCGCCACCCTTTCACTGCCGCATTCCGCATGTTAACTCGGCTTCGGCAGCTGGCGGGACCTGCGCCGAACTCAAGTAACGCAATCGCCGCAAACGGAAGCCCATGGCCCGACCTTTT
>DASUPI010000160.1:0-4859 GCA_036281135.1 Rhodoplanes sp.
GAAGCAGATATCGTCGGCGCAGGTCCGCGCCGGCGCGGCCGCTTCGTTCTCCGCTGCGAGCAGGGCTTCGAGGCGCGGCACGGGATCGGGAGCGCCGCCGACCGCAATCACCGCCTTCAGGCTCGCAACGTCTTTTGCCGCCTCCTGCACCGTCGGCAGAAGCGCGGCCGAGACGAACACCGCCTTGGCCCGCGAGTCGAGGAGGAGGAAGCGGTACTGCTCGGCGGTCAGCCGCGTATTGAGGAGCACCGGCACGATGCCGGTGCGGATCGCACCCCAGAACAGCAACGGGAAATCGACGCTGTCGAGCAGAACGAGGGCGATGCGGTTTTCCTGCTCGATCCCGAAGCGCGCGAGCATCGGCTCGATGCGGGCAGCCACGTCACGCAGTTTCCGATAGGTGACGTTGCGCGCCGGATCGATGAAGGCCGTCTTGTCGCCGCGCCCTTCGGCGACATTGCGGTCGACAAAATCGACCGCCGCGTTGTAGTCGCGCGGCGCCGTCATGGCGCTGAACCGTTGCCCGCCCGCCCGTGCTTTGCTTGCGCGCCTTGCGCCGGAATGGGACGCGGGGACGCGGACAAAGCTGCGAGCGGAAGCGCCGTCACGACGTCTCTCCGTCGCCGGGCGGGACCAGCACGGCGCGCCGCTTGAGCGCGCCGGCATGCGCTGCCGCGAATACCTCGTTGATCTCCCCGAGCGCGTGCTTTTCGATGAACTCGGTCACCTTGACGCGCCCGTTCAGCACGAGTTCGAGTGCCTGCGGATAGAGCTCGGGCGCGCAGCCCCAGTTCTCGATCGCCCGCGCGTGGAAGTGCATCAGGTTCGGATGCCGGATCTCGACCCGGTCCATGCTGCAGCCGATCACGGCGACGACGGCGCGTTGATTGATCAGGCTGTAGGCTGCGTCCCGTCCGGAGCGGGCGCCGGAGCAGTCGAGGATGATCCATTCGCTCTGGCGCAGGCCACGCGCGTCGGCGAAGGCGGCAATCGCCGCCTTGAGATCGGCCGGCGACATGTCGCGGGCGTTCAACGTGAGTGCGCAGCGGCCGGCAATCACCGCGAGCTTGTCGGCGTTGATGTCGACCGCCACCACCGTGCCGCCGAAAGTCACCGCGATCTGCGCGGCGTAGCTGCCGACCCCGCCGACACCAATGACGATGACGAGGTCGCCTGGCCCGACTCCGGTCTCCACCACCGCTTGAAACGAGCTCGTCGCGGCGTCGGCGACCACCGCAAGATCGGCGAGCTCGATCCCGGTCGCGGCGAGGCGCACCTCGTCGACCTCGCACAGCCCGTGCGCCGGCACGACGATATGGGTGGCGAAACCGCCGTGAATGTCGTTGCCGGGCATTTTCTGGTTCGGGCAGATCGCCGCCCGGCCACGCCGGCACGTATCGCAATGCCCGCACGGAATCAGCGCCGGCACCACGACCGCGCGGTCGACCCACCACAGCGCGTTGTCGCCTGCCTCGATCACATGGCCGCTGATCTCGTGTCCGAGCGTGAGCGGCAGTTCGTGCCGGGTGGGCGCGTCGTCATAGTAGATGCTGAGATCGGTGCGGCAGACGCCGCAGCCGGCGATCTCGATCAGAACCTCGTCGGGCCCTGGCGAAAGCGCGTCCATCGGCACGCGGACAAGGGGCTTGCCCTTGCCCGTCATAACCCAGCGGCCCGGCCCTCCAGCCATTCTTGCCCTCCCCGGCGACCAGCAATTGCCTTGCGCTGGTTCGTTGTTGGCTTGCGGAGCGGGCGCATTCTCCCCAAGCTCAGCCCTGGTCCGCCTTGACGTAAAGCAAGAACGGAAAAAGAATTAGCATTCCAGTACTGAAATACGTCTTGACCGCGGTGTGCGGGGGGCTGCGCTCTCCTCCTCTCGGGGCCCTTGTGGCCGAGTGTTGTCGGCGCAAGGGCCGTCGTCTGCCGGCCCTTGCCGAGGTCGCGGATACCTGAAGAAGTGCTATTAATCCGTTCGGGGACTTTCTTCGCGGCAATTGCGACCGGAAAAAATGAAGAGCTTCGACGAGGCGTTCCGCGCGAAGCTGCGCGATCTGCTGATATGGCGTCGCGACGTGCGCCGGTTCCGCGACGCCCCGTTGCCGGAAGGCATGCTGGAGCGCCTGATCGAGACGGCGTGCCTTGCCCCCTCGGTCGGGCTGAGCCAGCCCTGGCGGTTCGTCATTGTCGACGATCCCGGGCGACGCCAGGCGGTGGTCGAGGACTTCACCGCCTGCAATGCCGACGCGCTCAGCGCCTATACCGGCGATCGGGCCGCCCGCTATGCCGAACTCAAGCTCGCCGGCCTCAAGGAAGCCCCCTGCCAGTTCGCGGTTTTCGCCGACCGCGAAACCGAGCAAGGACACGGGCTCGGGCGCAGGACGATGCCGGAAATGGTCGAGTACTCCGTCGTCACCGCCGTCTATACGATGTGGCTCGCGGCGAGGGCGGAGGGCGTCGGAATGGGGTGGGTCTCCATCCTCGATCCCGGTCGTATCGGCGGCATTCTGGACGTGCCCCGGAGCTGGCGCTTCATCGGCTATTTCTGTCTCGGCTATCCGCTGGCCGAGAGCGACGCTCCGGAACTGGAACGCGCGGGATGGGAGAAGCGGTCGTGTGCGCAAACCGTCATCTTACGCCGCTGAACGTTTGCAGGCCCGAGAACGCCACGAGCAATCCGGGCTAGGCTGCCCGACCGGAGTCTGCGCCCAACCAACGCCCGCCCAACCGATCGATTGCGCCCGTGAGCCGAAAACCATTGCTTTCGAGCGCCGCCGTCGTGCTCGCCGTGGGCTTCTTCGTCCTGTTCATCGGCGGAGGCGCGCGCTTCGCCATTGGGCTGACGCTGAAAACGGTGGTCGAAGAGTTCGGCTGGGGTCGCACGGAACTCGGCGTCGCGGTGGCGCTGTTTCAGCTCGTCTCCGCGGTCTGCATGTATATCGCCGGTTCGATGGCCGACCAGACCAGTCCGCGGCTGGTGCTGGGCGGCGGACTGATGATTGCCGGACTGGGCATCGGCTTGATGAGCCTCATGGCGGCGCCCTGGCATGCGCTCGTTCTCTATGGCGTGGTGTTTGCCGTCGGCAACGGCGCGGCCTCGCTCATCCCGGTCAGCGTGATGGTGACGCGCGGCTTTCCGCAGCGCATCGGCCTCGCCAATGCGGTCGCCATGTCCGGCATGAGCGTCGGCCAGCTTGTGGTGATCGCCGCGCTCGCGGCGCTTCTCGTGGCGATCGGCTGGCGATCGGTCTTCGTGTGGCTCGGACTGGCGCATCTCCTCCCCGTGCCGCTGCTGCTGTTCGCGCTCCCCCGAGAAGAGAAGATAAGCACGCGCCATGCGCCGCGGCCGCAACACGGCCTTGCCGTCGCCGAAACGGCGCGCACCCGGCAGTTCTGGCTGCTCATGGGCATCTACGCGATCTGCGGCTTCGACGACCTCTTCGTCACGACACACCTCGTCGCCTTCGCGCAGGATCGCGGGCTTGATCCGTTCGTCGCCGGCAATTTGCTGGCGCTGATGGGGCTCACTGCGCTGCTCGGCGTTATCGCCGCGGGCGCGTGGAGCGACCGTTCCGGACCGGCGGCGTCGGCCGCGGCGTCCTTTGCCGCCCGCATCCTCGTCTTTGCGCTCGTGCTGGTCGATCAGTCGCCTGCGACGGTCACGATCTTTGCGCTGATGTTCGGAACGACCTTCCTGGTCACCGCGGCGCTGATCATCCCCTTCGTCGCCGAGAGCTTCGGGACGCGGAATCTCGGCGCGCTCACCGGTCTGATCACGATGGTGCACCACATCTGCGGCGGGCTCGGCGCCTTTCTGGGCGCGGCCGTATTCGACGCCACCGGCGGCTATGATCGCGCTTTCGCCGTGATGATGGCGTCCTCGGTTATCGCGCTCGCGCTGACATTCTGCCTGCATCGCCCACGCGGCGAACGTTCCGCCAAGACGGCCTGAGCCGGAGTCGCTCGCAGATCGGGGCGTTTGCGGTGTCAGGCGGCCTTGCGTTTGATCGGCGCGATCGCCTTGAGTTCGGTCGCGATCGCGCTCTCTGCCATCTGCACATCGTACCGCGCCTGGAGATTCATCCAGAATCCGACAGACGTGCCGAACAGCTTCGCAAGGCGCAACGCCGTATCCGCCGATATCCCGAGTTCCTCACGAATGATACGCTCAATCCGCGTACGTGGAACGCCACATGCCCGCGCGACCCGGTACGGCGTAAGCCCCATCGGCTTGAGGAATTCCTCGCGCAGCATCTCGCCCGGATGCATGGGGGGCAACTTAGCTACGATCTTCATCGCCGCATGCCTTCAATGATAGTCGACGATCTCGACGTCGGCCGGTCCGTCCGCCGTTCAACGAAAACATATCCGCCACTGGTCGTTGACTCGAATAGAGCGCTGACCCTTGCGATTCTTCGTGAGTGCTTCAAGTCGATTCCCGGGAGGCGCCCGCAAGTCATCCAGTCGTTCGGCGGCTTCCAGCGCTTCTAACTTCCGGCGGGCGGTCGGGAAGGACCTGAACCGGAAAGCCCTTTGGGCACCGACCCTTGAAAACGGCTTCCGCCGTCTTGTTCTTGAAGCTCCGAATCAACCCGCGCCCTGTCCGATTAAACCAACATAGTATCTTTCACCGATACTAGCGTCAACGGGAACTGGCGCGCTAGTCCACGCTCGCGCCGGAGTACTTCACCACTCTCGCCCACTTTTCGGTTTCCTCGGCTATGATCTTGCCGAATTCCTCCGGCGTGACGACGAGCGGAATGCCGCCGAGCTCGACGAGGCGCGCCTTGATTTTCGGGTCGTTCAGCCCGGCATTCACTTCCTTATTCACCAGATCGATGATTTCCTTCGGCGTGCCTTTC
>DASUPI010000161.1:0-9676 GCA_036281135.1 Rhodoplanes sp.
CCGGCAGGAGGGCGGCGCCTCGATGATGGCGGAAGCGGTCGGCAAGGCGACCGGACGTCCGGGCGTGTGCTTCGTCACCCGCGGGCCGGGCGCGAGCAATGCCTCGCCCGGCGTCCACATCGCGCAGCAGGATTCCTCGCCGATGCTGCTGTTCGTCGGCCAGGTCGGCCGCGACACGCGCGAGCGCGACGCCTTCCAGGAGGTCGACTTCCGCGGTTTCTTCGGCCGCATGGCGAAATGGGTGGTCGAGATCGACGATCCCGCTCGCGTGCCCGAACTGGTTTCGCGCGCCTTTTATGTGGCGACGAGCGGGCGGCCCGGCCCGGTCGTGATCGCGCTGCCGGAAGACATGCTTACCGAGCGCATCGACGCGCCGTCCGCGCCCTGCTTCGAGCCGGTCGAGACCTCGCCCGGCCCGGTGGAGATCGCGAAGCTGCACGCGCTGCTCGGGGCCGCGCAGCGACCGATTATGCTGCTCGGCGGCAGCCGCTGGTCCGCCGACGCGCATACCGCGATTGCGCGCTTTGCCGAACGTTTCGCGCTGCCGGTTGCGACGACGTTCCGCCGCGCGCACCTCTTCGATGCGCTGCACCCTCGTTACGCGGGCGATCTCGGGATCGCGCCCAATCCGAAACTCCTCGCGCGGATCAAGGCGGCCGATCTCGTCCTCGTGGTCGGCGGACGGCTCGGCGAGCTGCCCTCGCAGGGCTACACGCTGATCGACATCCCCGCTCCGCAGATGACCTTCGTGCACGTCCATCCGGGCGCGGAGGAGCTCGGCCGCGTCTATCGCCCGCACCTCGCCATTCACGCCGCGCCGACCGCGTTCGCCCCCGCCGCGGCCACGCTCGCGCCGCCGTCCGTCATCCCCTGGCGCGCCGAGACCGAGGCGGCGCATGCGGACTATCTCGCCTGGTCGGGCGAGCCGACGGAAGTTCCGGGCGCGGTCAATCTCGGCGCAATCATGGTCTGGCTGCGCGAGAACCTGCCGGCGGACGCGATCCTCTGCAACGGCGCCGGAAACTACGCCGCGTGGATCCATCGTTTCTTCCGCTTCCGCCGCTTCGCGACACAGATCGCGCCCATTTCCGGTTCGATGGGCTATGCGGCGCCGTCGGCGGTCGCGATGAAGCGCCTCTATCCCGAACGCACCGTTGTGGCGGTCAATGGCGACGGCGATTTCCTCATGAACGGCCAGGAATTCGCCACCGCGGTGCAGTTCGACCTGGCGGTGATCAATATCGTCTGCGACAACTCGATCTACGGCACCATCCGCATGCATCAGGAGCGCGAATATCCGGGGCGGATTTCGGCGACGACGCTGCGCAACCCGGATTTTGCGGCCTATGCGCGCGCCTTCGGCGGCTATGGCGTCACCGTCGAGCGCACGGAGGACTTCCCCGCCGCGTTCCGCGCCGCGGTCGAGGCGGGCAAGCCCGCCATCATCCATCTCCTGATCGACCCCGAGGCGATCACGCCGGCGACCACGCTGAGCAAAATTCGCGCAACCTCGCTCGCCGCACGGGGGGCGTGAGGCGAGCAGGTAGCGTTGACATTCGTATGTACAAATGACATCTCCATGCGATGGACCTCGGCGTTGCGGGCTTCGATTGGGACGAAGGCAACCGCGATAAGTGCCGCAAGCACGGCGTCGCGCTCGCGGACATCGAGGCGGCATTCGGCCAACCGATGGCCGTCTTTCCCGATCCCGCGCATTCGCAGGCCGAGGAACGGTTCATAGCCATCGGATCGACGGCGCAGGGGCGTTACGTTTTTCTCGCCTTCACTCTGCGCCGGCGGGGCGGAGAGACCTTTGTTCGCCCGATCAGCGCGCGCTACATGCACAGGAAGGAAGTCGCGCATTATGAGAAAGAAGCTGCCCAAGCTGCGCAGCGACAAGGCGGCCGAGGCGTTCGTCGCGACCGCTGACCTCACGCAATACGATTTGTCGGGCCTGACGCCGGTCCGCTTCGAGTTCAAGCCGAAGACGGAACGGGTCAATATGCGGCTCTCGAAGGAACTGCTCGAGAACGTGAAGGCGCGCGCCGCCAAGGCCGGCGTGTCTTACCAGCGCTATATCCGCCTCGCGCTCGAACGCGCGGTGGCGGAGCGGAAGCGATCGTAGTAGCGATGCAGAGTGGGCCTCAACGCCCGCGCCGTGACTCCGCGCGGTTAATGGCTTTCAGCAGCGACCGCGAAATCTTGATCAACGGGCGATGTTACGGCTACATCCGGCCGTCGACCTGCCGTCGAGGCGTCTCGTCGGTTGACAAATCGGGGCGGTGTTTTTCTAATTCCAACGCCGATGCGACCGCTTGGTCGACCTGTTCGAGCCAGACGAATTCGAGCTCTTTTCGCGCCGACTCGGGGATCTCGTCGAAGTCCTTTCGGTTGCGCGCCGGCAGCATGACCCGCTTGATCCCGGCCCGGTGAGCGGCAACGACCTTTTCCCTGATTCCGCCGACTGGCAGGACGAGCCCGCGCAGGCTGATCTCGCCGGTCATCGCCGTGTCGCTGCGCACGGTGCGCTCGGTCAGGAGCGAGACGAGCGCGACCAACATGGCGACGCCCGCGCTCGGACCGTCCTTCGGAATGGCGCCGGCGGGCACATGGATGTGGATGTCCGCCTTCTCGAAGCGGCCGGGATCGATGCCGAACGATTGAGCGCGGTTCTTGACGACGCTGAGCGCGGCCTGCGCGCTTTCCCGCATCACCTCGCCGAGCTGTCCGGTCAGGATCAGCTTGCCGCTGCCGGGGATTCGCGTCGCTTCGATGAACAGAATGTCGCCCCCGACCGGCGTCCAGGCGAGGCCGGTCGCGACCCCCGGCACGCTCGTGCGCATCGCCGCTTCGTTTTCGAACTGCGGCGCGCCGAGGATGGCGGGAAGATCCTCGGACGCGATGCGGATCGGCCCGCTTTGCCCTTCGGCGATGCGCACCGCGGCGTGGCGCAGCGCCTTGCCGATCTCGCGCTCGAGATTGCGCACGCCGGCTTCACGCGTGTAGCGCTGGATGATGTCGCGCAGCGCCTCGTCCGCGATCTCCACCTGGCCCGGCTGCAGGCCGTTCGCTTCCATCTGCCGGCGGAGCAGATAGCGGTGCGCGATCTCGAACTTCTCGTCCGCGGTGTACCCGGTGAGGCCGATGATCTCCATGCGGTCGCGCAGCGGCCCGGGGACGGAGTCGAGCACGTTCGCCGTCGTGATGAAGACGACGCGGCTCAAGTCGAACGGCACGCCGAGATAGTTGTCGCGGAACGTATTGTTCTGCTCGGGATCGAGCACTTCCAGAAGCGCCGCACCGGGATCGCCTTGAATGCCCGAGCCGAGCTTGTCGACCTCGTCCAGCATCATCACGCAATTGCGCGCGCCGGCCTTGCGGATGGCCTGGATGATATTGCCAGGAAGCGCGCCGATATAGGTGCGCCGGTGGCCGCGTATCTCCGCCTCGTCGTGCACGCCGCCGAGGCTCACCCGCACGAATTTGCGGTTCATCGCGCGCGCGATCGACTGGCCGAGCGAGGTCTTGCCGACGCCGGGCGGCCCGACGAAGCACAAGATCGGAGCTTTGCCGTGCGGCGCGAGCTTGCGGATCGCGAGATATTCAATGATGCGCCGCTTGATCTTCTCCAGCCCGTAATGGTCTTCGTCGAGGATGCGCCGCGCCTCGCCGATGTCGATCGGCGTTTCCTCAGGCAGCGCCCAGGGTAGCTCGATCAGCCAGTCGAGATAGGTGCGGATCATGCCGTACTCGGCCGCCGCTTCGGGCATGCGCTGCAGCCGGCGCAGCTCCTTGCGCGCCTGCTCGTCGACCTCTTTCGGCATCTGCGCCTTGGCGATCTGCTCGCTCAGCTCGGCGACTTCGCTCGCCTTGCCCTCGTCGCCTTCGCCGAGCTGACGCTGGATCGCCGCCATCTGCTCGCGCAGGAGAACTTCGCGCTGACGTTCGTCGAGCGCCGCCTTGGTCTGCCGGGCGATCTCGTGCGACAGCCGCAGCACCTCGATGCGGTGCGCCAGCATGCGCGAGACCTTCTCCATCCGTGCGATGACATCGACGGTCTCTAGGATCTCCTGCTTTTCGTCCGGCGAGATGTCCATATAGGTCGCCGTCAGGTCGGCGAGCGCGGCCGGCGACTTGATCGCTTGCACGGCCGCCAGCAATTCCGGCGGCGCCTGCGGCAGCAATTGCACGGCTTCCGCGGCCTGCGCCTTGAGATTGAGAAAGCGCGCCTCGATTTCCGCGGACCAGGCGTCCGGTTCGGGAACCCGCAGCACGCGCGCGACAAAAAATGGCCAGCCGGTGAGGAAATCCGTGACCTGGAACCGCTGGTCGCCCTGGCACACGAGGTGATGGCTGCCGTCCGGCGCCGTGATGTAGCGCACGACATTCGCGACCGTGCCCATCCGGTGCATGTCGAGCGGCGCGGGGTCTTCCGCCTCCGCATTCCGCTGCATCAGGATGCCGACCTGCCGCTGGTCGCGCAGCGCCTGCTGGGCGCCGGCGATCGAGCGCGGGCGGCCGATCGTGATCGGCATCACATGGCCGGGAAACAGAACGGTGTTGCGGACCGGAACGATGACGAGCCCGTCCGGCGGCACCGGGCGCGCGGCAGCCGCCGGCCCGCCCGTCGTCTCCTCCGCCTCGCTCGGCAGTTCGGTCTCAGCCACGGAAAGCTCCCGATTTTTGCAACGTGATGAGCAGGCACCCGTCGGCGGCGGCCCGGCGAACCGCGTTGTAGCGCCCAGCGGGAAGCCGCACGCGGCGCTCGAATCGGCCCTGCGGAAGTTCGAGCCGATGGATGACGGCGGTGGCGAGTTCGGCGGGAAGCACGCGCGTGCCGGCGACGACCAGCTCATTTCCATCCACGGCCGCGTCCACCTGGTCGAGATGCACGCCGGGAAGAGCGACCAGCACGATGACTTCGCGTTCCGTCTCCAGCATGTCGATCGGAGGTTCCCAGGATGGCATCCGCGCCGCAAGCCCGGCAGGCCGGAACAGTTCGCGGTGCAGCCGTTCGGCGCGCGCCAGCATCTCGCAGGCCTCCGACCACATCCAGTTGCGTGTGAGATCGCGGTCCATCGTCCCGTTGTCTCCCGTGTCCTTCAGATTCGGATGGCTGCGCCGAGCCGGTTCTTATCGTTCGTAGACCCCGACGAGCGTCGCCTCGGAGAGAACGTGCTTGCGCGCTTCGTGTTCGACATCGCGGCAGGTCGGCTCCTCGCGCAATGTGAGCGAAGCGCTGGAAAGGGCAAGCAGGCGGAAATGATAATGATCGCTCCGCGCCGCCGCGGCGGACAGGGGCCATTGTAGACGGGCCGACGGAAGTCATTGATCGCCTGTTTAAACCCCGCTTTGCTGGAATCATGGTCGGCATCGTCCGCAAGGCCGGTTCGATCGGCCGGAATATCGTAGATCGCCCAGTGGTGCCAAGTGCCTGCCGGGGCGTCGGGATCGTCGCACAGCAGCACCAGGCTGCGGGCGCCGGAGGGCACATCGGTCCACTCCAGCGAGGGCGAGACATCTTCGCCGTCACAGGTGAAGCGGCGCGGGATGACGCCGCCGTCCGGGAAAGCGCTGGAGCTCAATCGCATGGCGGCCTCCTCGCCCAAAAGCGCGCGAATGCCTTTCGCACGATGATCGTGCGGCAGATCCCGGCATGCCGCGCATGAGCCTGAAGCGTTCACGTTAGCGCGAGGCTTTACCGCGCTCTTGATCGGAATCAAAAGCACTCGCATTTCCGGTCATAGGCTTTGGCAGCAGCCTCTGCGAGGTGTCTCCATGCCGATCTTCATCATGTTGACGCGTCTTCATCCCGATGCGGCGCGCTCCCCCGCCGCGCTGGAGCAGCTTGAACGTCACGCCATGGATCGGGTCCGCCAGAAATGTCCGCAGGTCGAGTGGATCAGCAGCTATGCGGTGCTCGGCCCGTGCGACTATCTCGATGTTTTTCGCGCCCCCGATATCGAGACGGCGGCCCTCGTCTCGACGCTGATCCGCACCTTCGGGCACGCCCAGACGGAAATCTGGACGGCGACGGAGTGGGATCGCTTCAAGGAACTGGTGCGCACGCTGTCCGGCCCCGGCTGAGCGTTCGGCCATGGGTCCGTCGACGCGAGATCATTCCCCGCGAAGCCAGCGAACAGGGCCGGCGATCCTGCGCGAGGCGGTCATTCCGCCGGTCGGACTGGCGGGGGCTCTGCATGTTCCGAGCGACGCGCGCGCGCTCGTGATCTTCGCATGGGAGCGGCTCCAGCCGCTTCAGCTCGCGCAATCGGGCCGTCGCCGCCGCCCTCAATGACAGGCGCATCGGCACGCTCCTGTTCGACCTTCTCACCGCGCAGGAAGAAGCCGACCGCGCGAATGTCTTCGATATCGGATTGCTGGCGCAGCGGCTTGCCGATGCTGTCCATTTCGTTGAACGCGAACCGTCGCTGTCCGGGCTTGCGCTCGGGTTTTTCGGCGCGAGCACCGGCGCGGCGGCCGCGCTCGCCGCCGCCGTCCGGCTTGGCGATCGCATCGGCGCGATCGTGTCGCGCGGCGGGCGTCCCGATCTTGCCGGCGAAGCGCTGAACCGGATATGCACGCCGACCCTGCTGATCGTCGGCGGCGCCGATTACGGCGTCATCGAACTGAACGAACAGGCGTACGCCCTGCTGCAGGGCCCGAAGGCGCTGGAGATCGTGCCCGGCGCCAGTCACCTCTTCCCGGAGCCCGGCGCTTTGGACGCGGTCATCGCGCACGCGACCCACTGGTTCGAACGCTACCTGCTCGGTGAGAACGCCGCCCGGCCAGCGTCGTAGCATCGCCTCAGCGCTCACGCCGGACCCACTGGTCTCCCGCCTTGACATAGGACCGCTTCACCGCGGCCCAGGCGATCCGGTGCACGGCTTCCTCCTGCCGCGGATCGCCCGCATGGGCGGCGAAGGCGTGATTGAAGGCTTCCCGGTAGATGTCCTGCGCATGCGGCGGGAGGTGGCGTGCGACCGACGGCGGCAGATCGTCGTTGGTAAGGTACGGCATCGGCTTACTCAGCGCTTATTAGCATCCCGGCGGCGCAATTCAGCATGGCTGCCCTCCCCGCTGCAATCCTGTAGGATAGCGCATGCCCGGCCGCATCCTCGCCTATCATGAACATCCGCTGCGCCATGTCCGCCTCGACACGCTGGTGCGGCTGCGCTGGATCGCGGTGTTCGGCCAGTCGGCCGCGGTCCTCATGGCGCATGACGCGATCCATGTGGCGCAGTTCTGGACGTGCCTCGCCGTCATCGGACTTTACGCCGCGCTGAACATCTTCTTGTCATGGCGCTATCGCGCCGACCAGCGGCTCGCACCGAAGCCGATCGCGTGGCTGCTCGCCGTCGACATTGTCGAACTTGCCACGCTCCTGTTCCTCACCGGCGGGCTGCAGAATCCGTTCGCGCTCCTGTTTCTCGGCCCGGTGCTGATCTCGGCGACCGCCTTGCCGGTGCGGCTCACCCTGATGCTCGCGGCTCTCGCGGTGACCTGTGCGAGCGTGCTCATGGTCGCTCATCTCCCGCTGCCCTGGCCGGGCGAAGGCGGGTTCGAACTGCCGCGCATCTACATGCTCGGCGTCTGGCTCGCGAACCTTCTCGCCCTCACTTATGTCAGCATGTATGCCTGGAAGATCACCGAGGAGTCGCGCAAGATCACGGCGGCGCTCGCGGCGACCGAACTCGTGCTGGCGCGCGAGCAGCACCTCTCCCAGCTGGACGGGCTCGCCGCCGCCGCCGCCCATGAATTGGGCACCCCGCTCGCCACCATTCTCGTCGTCACCCGCGAGATCGAGCGGGAGCTCGACCCAGCCTCGCCTTTGGCCGACGATATCCGTCTGCTGCGGACCCAAGCCCTGCGCTGTCGCGACATCCTGAGCCGGTTGTCGGAGTTCCCGTCTGCAGGCGAGCCGTTCGATCGCATACCGATCTCCTCCTTGATAGAGGACGTGGTCGCTCCCTATCGCGACATGGAGATCGCCATCGACGTGATCCTTCCGTCGGATGGCGGCCCCGAGCCGGTCGGTCCGCGCAATCGCATGATCCTTTATGGGCTCGGCAATCTGGTCGAGAACGCGGTCGACTTCGCCCGCGAACGGGTCGAAATCGCGGTTTCGTGGAGCGCCGATTCGGTGTGGATCATGATCAGCGACGACGGCCCCGGCTTTCCGTCGGAGATCATGGATCGGCTCGGCGACCCCTATGTCACCAGCCGGCGCGGCCGCCGGAAAGGCAGCGAGGCGCCCGGCCTCGGGCTCGGCTTTTTCATCGCCAAGACCTTTCTCGAACGCTCGGGAGCGACCCTGACCTTGCATAACCGCACTTTCCCGCTGCGCGGCGCAATCGTGCGTCTGCATTGGCGCCGAAGCGATTTCGAACACCCCCTGACGCCACTTGTGGGCGAACAACCAGCGACCGAAGCGGTCGCGTGAACCTCTTGAGCGTCGCTCCGGCGTCCATTAGATGACTTGGGCCGCCCAGATTCCCTGCGCGCGTGCGAAAGGACCGTGGCATGGCAGATCCGGCCCCTACGGCCGTCCTTCCGACCGACCGCTCCCTGCTGATCGTCGAGGACGACAAGTCGTTCGTGGCGCGGCTCGCGCGTGCGCTCGAGGCGCGCGGCTTCGTGGTCACGACCGCGGAAACCGTCGCCGACGGACTGGAGCAGGTCGAAAAGCACACGCCGGCCTTCGCCGTCGTCGACCTGCGGCTCGGCGACGGAAATGGACTGGATGTGATCTCCGCGCTCAAGAAGCGACGGCCCGACGCGCGCGGCATCGTGCTCACCGGCTACGGCAATATCGCGACCGCGGTCACCGCGGTCAAACTCGGCGCGTTCGATTACCTATCGAAGCCGGCCGACGCCGACGACGTGGTCGCCGCCTTGCTCGCCTCGGAAGGCAAAAAGCCCGACGTGCCGGAAAACCCGATGTCGGCCGACCGGGTGCGGTGGGAGCATATCCAACGAATCTATGAGCTGTGCGGGCGCAACGTGTCGGAGACCGCGCGCCGCCTCAACATGCATCGCCGCACCCTGCAGCGCATCCTGGCGAAGCGCGCGCCGAAATAGCCGCGCGCCCTTTCGGGGTTGCGGTCACGCCGCGTTTTGCGCCAGCAGGCGCTCCGCCTCGACAATGTCGTCTGGCGTGTTGACGTTGAAGAACGGGTCGATCGACTCGGCCGGCCAGTCTGCCAGGGCGACGCCGTGCCGGGCGGTCCACGCCTCTATCTTGCGAAGGCCCTCGCTCAGAAGCGCGCGGCGCAAATCGTCGCGCAACGCCACAGGCCACAGGCCGACCACCGGATGCCGCCATGCGCCCGAGCGTGCGCAGGCAAGCGGCAGCCCCGCCGCGCACGCCGCCGCGTGCAGCCGCCGCACGAGATCGCCCGGCAGAAACGGGCAATCCGCCGGCGCGCCCGCGACCCAACCGAGTTCGGGCCGGTGCTGCGCCGCCCAGTCGAGGCCCGCCAGCACGCCCGCGAGCGGACCGGCGAAGTCGGGCACGCCGTCGGCGACGACGGGCAGGCGGTAGACGGCAAACCGCGCGGGGTCGCCGTTCGCATTAAAGATGACTTCCGCGCAGGCGGGCTTGAGCTGCGCCAGCACGCGGTCGAGAATCGGCGCCCCGCCGATGCGGATCAGCGCCTTGTCGCCGCCGCCCATG
>DASUPI010000162.1:0-3081 GCA_036281135.1 Rhodoplanes sp.
ACGATGATGGTCGGCACCTTCGCCGCGCTCGATATCGTCGTGTTCTATCTGTTCTTCGAGGGCGGGCTGATCCCGATGTTCCTGATCATCGGCGTCTGGGGGGGCCCGCGCCGGGTCTATGCGAGCTTCAAGTTCTTCCTCTACACGCTGCTCGGCTCGGTCCTGATGCTGCTTGCGATCATCGCCATGTACGGCGAGGCGGGCACGACCGACATCACCGCGCTGCTCGACCACCATTTTCCGCGCACGCTGCAGACCTGGGCGTGGCTCGCCTTCTTCGCCTCGTTCGCGGTGAAGATGCCGATGTGGCCGGTGCATACCTGGCTGCCGGACGCCCATGTGGAGGCGCCGACCGCCGGTTCGGTGATCCTCGCCGCGATCCTGTTGAAGATGGGCGGCTATGGCTTCCTGCGTTTCTCGCTGCCGATGTTCCCCGCCGCCTCCGCCGATTTCGCTCCGCTCGTCTTCGCGCTGTCGGTGGTCGCGATCGTGTACACCTCGCTGGTCGCGCTGGTGCAGGAGGACGTCAAGAAGCTGATCGCCTATTCCTCCGTCGCCCATATGGGATTCGTCACCATGGGGATTTTCGCCGGCACCACGCAGGGGATCGCCGGCGGCGTGTTCCAGATGATCTCGCACGGCATCGTCTCGGGCGCGCTGTTTCTGTGCGTCGGCGTCATCTACGACCGCATGCACACGCGCGAGATCGCCGCCTATGGCGGGCTCGTCAATCGCATGCCGATCTATGCGGCGATCTTCATGGTGTTCACGCTGGCCAATGTCGGGCTGCCCGGCACTTCGGGATTCATCGGCGAGTTCCTTACGTTGCTCGGCACATTCCGGGTGAACACCTTGGTCGCCACGCTCGCCACCCTCGGCGTGATCCTGTCGGCGTGCTACGCGCTGTGGCTCTACCGCAAGGTCATGCTCGGGCCGCTCGACAAGCCGGCGCTCGCGGCGATTCGCGACGTCGAGCCGCGCGAGATCGTCATCTTCGCGCCGCTCCTCATTCTCACCATCCTGTTCGGCGTCTACCCCAAGCCGGTGCTTGACATGTCGGCGGCTTCGGTCACCTCGCTGGTTACGAACTATCAAGCGGCGGTGGGGCTCGCGAAAGCGGCGGCGCTCGACCACTGAACGGCGGCTATCATGAACTCAGCACTCGATCTGCCCGCCCTCGCTCCGGCGCTTCCGGAGATCGTTCTCGCGCTCGGCGCGCTGGTCCTCCTGGTCATCGGGGCGTATCGCGGCAACCGGGCGACCGGCTTCGTGAGCGGCGTGGCGGTGCTTCTGCTCGTCGCCGCGGGCGTGCTCGTCGCGCTGATGCCGGCGGGCAGGACCACGACCTTCGGCGGCAGCTTCGTCGTCGACGACTATGCCCGCTTTTTCAAGCTCCTCGCGCTCATCGGATCGGCCACCGCCATCATCCTGTCGAGCGAGTTCATGGGGCAGGTGGAGCGGCGGCGCTTCGAGTATCCGATCCTGATCGTGCTCGCGACCACCGGCATGCTGATGCTGATTTCAGCCGGTGACCTCATCGCGCTCTATCTCGGTTTCGAGCTGATGAGCCTCTCGCTTTACGTGGTCGCCGCGATCGACCGGGAGCGCTTGCGCTCGACCGAGGCGGGACTGAAATATTTCGTCCTCGGCGCGCTCTCCTCCGGCATGCTCCTGTACGGCGCCTCGCTCGTCTATGGCTCGACCGGAACGGTGAGCTTCGCCGGCATCGCGGAAGCCGCGCGGCAGGGCGGCCTGCCGCTCACCTTCGGCCTGGTGTTCCTGTTCGCCGGCCTGTGCTTCAAGGTCTCGGCGGTGCCGTTCCACATGTGGACGCCCGACGTCTACGAGGGCGCGCCGACGCCGGTCACCGCCTTCTTCGCGGCGGCGCCCAAGGTCGCGGCGATCGCCGTGTTTGTGCGAGTCTCGGTCACCGCGTTCCCGACCATCGTTCCGCAATGGCAGCAGATCGTCGTGTTCGTGTCGATCGCCTCCATGGTGCTCGGCGCGTTCGCGGCGATCGGCCAGCACAATATCAAGCGGCTGATGGCCTATTCCTCGATCGGCCATATGGGCTACGCGCTGATCGGGCTGGCCGCCGGCACCGTCGAGGGCGTGCAGGGCGTCATGGTCTATATGGCGATCTATGTCGCGATGACGCTCGGCACGTTCGCCTGCATCATCGCGATGCGCCGAGACGATGGCCCGGTGGAGGAGATTTCCGACCTGTCCGGTCTCGCCCGCACCAAGCCGGGCATGGCCTTCTTTCTGGCGATGCTGCTGTTTTCGCTCGCCGGCATCCCACCGCTCGCCGGGTTCTTCGCCAAGTTCTACGTCTTCCTCGCCGCCGTGAATGCCGGGCTCTACACGCTCGCGGTGATCGGCGTGCTCGCGAGCGTGGTCGGCGCTTACTACTACCTCCTCATCATCAAGGTGATGTATTTCGACGAGCCCGCGCCCGCGCTTTCGCCCATGCGCAGCGAACTCGGGGCGGTGCTCGCGGTGACGGGCCTGTTCGTCAGTCTGTTCTTCGTTTATCCGGCGCCGCTGGTCGAAGCGGCGGCGGCGGCCGCCAAGTCGCTGTTCTGAAGGGTCCCCGCGCGTGCGCGGACGGACATGTTCCTCTTCTGAGGAGCAGGAGGATCAAGGAGGAGGCCTGGTGCAAGAACTCCGCCCAATGCTTGCAGGAGTGACCCCGGCTTTTTCCTGCGCACGGGGTGGCAGCCTCCACGTCGGCGCAAGAAGACGAAGGGTTTCTTCCACGCGGGTTGATGCCACCGCTCATTCCCGCGGACGCGGGAATCCAGCGTTCGTCCATTATGCTAGTGTTCTGACTCATTCATTTAGTACCCGCCGCGAGGTCTTCTTCCAGCGCGCGCCTGGCACGTGGCTTTTCTCGTCGACGCAGAGCACGACTGCCTTGTCGGGTGGATTGAGGTAGAGCCCGACAATGTCGACTACTTTCTCAGCGAATTTGGGATCGTTCGATAGCTTGAATGGGCGTGTCAGATGCGGCTTGAGGCCATGCTCCTTCCAGACGCGTTGCACGGTCGTGTGGCCGACGCCGATCTCCTCGGCCAACAT
>DASUPI010000163.1:0-2400 GCA_036281135.1 Rhodoplanes sp.
TGGAAATTGCCGTCGCCGACATGGCCGACAATCGGCGAGACGAGCCGGCTCTCGGCGATGTCCGCCTGCGCCGCCGCGATGCATTCGGCGAGCCGCGAGATCGGCACGCAGACATCGCTGACGAAGACCTTCGCGCCGGGACGCAGGGCGGTCGCCGCCCAGTAGGCGTCGTGCCGCGCCTGCCACAACCGTGTTCGATCCTCCGCGCGCGTCGCCCACTCGAACGGACCGCCGCCGAACTCGGCTGCGATCTCGCCGAAGCGCTGCGACTGCTCGGCGACGCCGGCCTGCGTGCCGTGGAACTCGACGAACAGCATCGGGACTTCGGGCAGGGAGAGCTTCGAATAGGCATTCACCGCCTTCACCTGCAACGCGTCGAGCAGCTCGATGCGGGCGACCGGAAGGCCGGTCTGGATCGTCGCGATCACCGCGTTGCAGGCGGCCTCGACGCTCGGGAACGGGCAGACGCCGCCGGCGATCGCTTCCGGGATGCCGTTCAGCTTCAGCGTCAGCTCCGTGATCACGCCGAGCGTGCCTTCCGAGCCGATGAACAGCCGGGTGAGATCGTAGCCGGCGGACGATTTCTTCGCCCGCCCGCCGGTCGTCAGCACCTCGCCATTCGCGAGGACGGCCTTGAGCGCGAGCACGCAGTCCTTCATCGTGCCGTAGCGCACCGCATTGGTGCCGGACGCGCGCGTCGCCGCCATGCCGCCGAGGGACGCGTCGGCGCCGGGATCGAGCGGGAAGAACAGGCCCTGGTCGCGCAAGTGCTCGTTCAGTTGCTTGCGGGTGACGCCCGGCTCGACGACACAATCGAGATCGTCGGCATGAACGGCGAGCACGCGGTTCATGTCGCGCAGATCGATCGACACGCCGCCGCGCGGCGCATTCACCTGGCCCTCGAGCGATGTGCCGGCGCCGAAGGGGATGACCGGCGCGCCATGCGCGGCGCAGATGCGGACGATCGCCTGCACGTCGGCGGTCGACTGCGGAAAGACGACGGCGTCGGGAGGCTCGTTTGCAATCCAAGTCGTCGTGTGCCCGTGCTGCTCGCGTACGGCGCGCGCGGTGACGACGCGATTGCCGAACCCAGCGGTAAGCACCGCGATCGCCGCGCTCAGCGCCTCCGCGCCGCATCGTGAAACCAACGCCTGTTCCAGGCGTAACTGATGGTGTGTCATACCGGCCTCAGCCGTGTGGCCTTGTGCGGCGCAGCACAGCACAACGCTTCGACTTTGTGGCGCAATGCTGGCATACTCGCCTCATGACGGTCACTTTCGATCTGATCGAGTTCAAGCCCTTGTTCTTCGCGCCCTTCGTCTCGTCCGTGATGCGGGTCGAGCCGGAGTGGGTCGATTATAATGGCCATTTGAATATGGCCTATTACCATGTCCTGTTCGACCGCGCCTTCGACGAAGCTCTTCACCTGATCGGCACCGACCTCGACTATGTGAAGCGCGAACGGCGGTCCTACTACACGGCCGAGGCGCATGTCCGGTACTTACGCGAACTGCACGCCGACGATACGGTCCGCGTCACCATCCAGCTCCTTGGCTACGATCCCAAACGCATGCATTACTTCGAGCAGCTGTTCCACGCGACCGAAGGCTGGATGGCGGCGACGCTCGAAACCATGGCCTTGCATGTCGACATGGACTCAAAGAAAACGACCCCGGCCTCGCCGCTGGTCGCCGCCCGGCTCGCCGAGATGAGGGCCTCCCACGCCCTCCTGCCGATCCCCGAGGCCGCCGGCCGGCGGATCGACATGCCGGCGCAAGGCTGACGCCTCCGGTCGGCGCGCCGAACAGGCCCCTCCCCAGGCGACGCGGCGAATGCCATCTTAGAGCATGAGCGATTCGCGCCGAAAGGAAAGCGCGATTGCGCGCGGGGCCCGCCGCGCTCAGGGCAAATGAGCGAACCGGACCTGCTCGCCGAAGAATTGCGACCACGGGATCATCAAGAGAGCGATTTCCGAACGCCGGACCTCGCTCCGGGAGCCAGAATGGCCGAACCGAACCAATGTCCGCCGCCAGCCTTCGACGTCGACCCGCCGGCGCTTGCCGCGGGCGGAATCGCGGCGCGGGCGCAGGGGGGGCGCCGCGCGTCCTATCTTGACGGGCTCAATCCGGAGCAGCGCGAGGCGGTGGAAACCCTGGAGGGCCCGGTGCTGGTGCTCGCCGGCGCGGGCACCGGCAAGACGCGGGTGCTGACCGCGCGGATCGCCCATATTCTCGCGACACGGCGGGCGCGCGCTGCGGAAATCCTCAGCGTCACCTTCACCAACAAGGCGGCGCGCGAGATGAAGGGGCGGGTCGGCCACATGGTCGGCGAGGTCGTCGAAGGCATGCCCTGGCTCGGCACCTTCCACTCGATCGGCGCGAAGATCCTCCGCCGTCATGC
>DASUPI010000164.1:0-6285 GCA_036281135.1 Rhodoplanes sp.
GACGCGCACCTCTATCTCAATCATCTGGAGCAGGCGCGGCTGCAGCTCTCCCGTGCGCCGCGCCGGCTTCCGACCATGCGGCTCAACCCGGCAACGAACGACCTGTTCGCGTTCCGCTACGGGGATTTCGCACTCGAGAATTACGACCCGCACCCGCATATCAAGGCGGCCGTGGCGGTGTGAGTCGATTGTTCCCAGCGGATCGGCTGGGGTATCCCCGGCGCCCGCGCGGAAAGGGGGAAGGGGAGGGGACCATGACTTGGCGCAAGCGACCCGTGATCTACGAGATCGCCACCTGGGTGTGGCTCGATGAATTGCGTGCGCGTTACCTCCAGCCTTTGACCTTGGCGACGATCCCCGCGCAGGAATGGGACGCGCTGGCGGAGCTCGACATCGACGCGGTGTGGCTGATGGGCGTCTGGGAGCGCAGTCCGGCCGGCGTCGCCGTCGCGAACGCAAGCCCCGAACTGCAGGCCGAGTTCCGCCACGTGCTGCCGGATTACCGCCCGGAAGACAATCTCGGCTCCGCCTATTGCGTGCGCGATTACGTCGTCGCCGCCCATCTCGGCGGTCCTGACGCATTGGCGCAGGCGCGCGCCGAACTCAATGCGCGGGGCCTGCGCCTCGTGCTCGATTTCGTGCCCAACCATGTGGCGATGGATCATCCCTGGGCGTTGCAGCATCCCGAGTATTTCATCCGCGGCAGCTATGAGGACCTAGCGCGAGCCCCGCACGACTTCGTCGATGTGAAGGGGCAGGTCTACGCGCATGGACGCGACCCGTATTTCCCGCCCTGGCGCGACGTCATTCAGGTCAACGCGTTCAACGCCGGCTTGCGCGCCGCCGCGATCGACACCGTGACCTCGATCGCCGCGCAGTGCGACGCCATGCGCTGCGACATGGCGATGCTGATGCTCACCGAGATCTTCGAGCGGACGTGGAGCGCGCGCGCCGGACGGAGGCCCGCGACGGAGTACTGGGAGGACCTGATTCCGGCGGTGAAAGCGCAACATCCCGACGTGTTGTTCATCGCCGAGGCCTATTGGGATCTCGAATATGTTCTGATGCAGAAGGGCTTCGACTATTGCTACGACAAGCGCCTGTATGATCGCCTGGTGCACGACAACGCCGAGAGCGTGCGCACCCATCTGACGGCGGGGCTCGACTACCAGGACAATCTCGTGCGCTTCATCGAGAATCACGACGAGCCGCGCGCCGCCGCGACGTTTTCCGGACCCAAGGAGCATGCCGCGGCGATCGTCGTCGCAACGGCGCCCGGCGCGACGCTCATCTATGACGGGCAGATCGAGGGCCGCAAAGTCAAGCTCCCGGTGTTCCTGGCCCGCCGGCCGGCGGAACCGTGCGACGAGGCGCTCGCTGAGTTTTACCGCAGCCTGCTGAGCACGATCCACGCCGACCTGTTCCACCTGGGCGAATGGCGTCTGTGCGACCGCCACGGCTGGCCCGACAATGCGAGCTTTCACAACATCGTCGCCTGGACCTGGCGGCTGGGGGCCGAGCGGACGCTGGTCGTGGTGAACCTCGCCGAGCAGCCCTCGCAGGCGATGGTGCAGCTGCCGTGGGACGACCTGCGCGGCCGCGCCTGGCGTCTCGTCGAGACGTTGGCTTGGGAGTGCTATGTCCGCGACGGCGATGAGCTCAGCACGGCGGGGCTGTTCGTCGAGCTCGACGCCTGGCGCTATCATTTTCTGAAGTTTGAGTGAGGAGCGGCGTAAGCGCCGCCGCAATCATCGCACGACCAGCGCCCCGATGGCGGCGGCGAGGAAAATCGCGAAGATGACGCCGAAAATCCGCAGCACAAGAAGCCAGTTCTCAATTCGATCTATTTCTGCGTTGCTGGTGACAGGTTCGACCGGCCATTCGAAAATTCTCAGGCGGGGAAGACGTCTTGGAGGAATCGCTCTGGCGACGGCCTCCGACGAAGGAATTCGCTTATAGTATTTCTCAATGTCGTAATTAGCACTGATGATTTGGTAATGAGGCAGCAGCCGGTCGAATAGGAACATCAAACCGATCGGCCGCAATTTCTGCGTTTGTTGATCAGAAGCCGGCTCATCAGCGTCGCGCTTCGGCTTGGAGGAGAAGGCAACCACCCTCAGCCAAAGCATGAAGATGATCCAAAAGACGCCAAGCGTTACGCTTATCCACAGGAGCACTTTGCCAGGCGATAACCGTGGTCGGCAAGGAACCACAGGGCGCCGCGGAAAAAGAGCTGGGCGAAGTCGGCCAACATGGTCGAAAGGGCGTCGACCGCTGCGCCCAATTCGCTCCAGCCGCTGGCAGAACCGTCGACCGGATTCGTTTGCGAGTCAGAGGCGAGTAGCCCAACCCTTGCGTTCGTTTCCGCTTTTTTTTCTGCGCCGGCTGCAATTCGTTTTTCGGCGTACGCGTCCGGTTAGGGCCGCCTTGACGCGGTGAGTGCCGGTGGAGTCATAGGACTATTCCTAGGAGTAGTCCTATGACGAAGCAGATCGAGGTCATCACATCGGTTCAACGCCGCCGCCGCTGGTCGCGGGCGGAGAAGGAACGGATCGTTGCGGCGGCGATCGAGCCGGGGGCGGTTGCGTCGGAAGTGGCGCGCGCGGCCGGCATTCATACGAGCCAGTTGTTTCGATGGCGACAGGAGCTGTGCCGCGTATCGCTGCGTGCTGGGGAGAACGCGCCTACATTTTCTGCGGCGACGATTGCGCCCGCGCCGTCCGAGCCGACAGCGCCCGCGATGCCCGCGCCGTCCGCGCCGTCGGCGGGCAGCGTGGTCGAGATCGAGTTTGCGAGCGGGGCGCGGATGCGGATTGCGGGTGCGGTGGATCCGTCGGTGGCGTCGGCCATGATCGCGGCGCTGACGACGACGAAGCGTCGGCGACGACGATGATCCCCATTCCGAGCGGCGTTCGGGTGTGGCTTGCGGCCGGCCACACCGACATGCGCCGAGGTTTTGACGGCTTGGCGTTGATGGTGCAGGAGACGCTCAAACGCGATCCGCACAGCGGGCATCTGTTCGTATTCCGCGGCAGGCGGGGCGGGCTGATCAAGGTTCTGTGGCACGACGGCCAGGGTCTGTGCCTGTTCGCGAAGCGGCTGGAGCGTGGGCGCTTCATCTGGCCGTCGCCGGCGGACGGAGCGGTGACGATCACGCCGGCGCAGCTCGGCTATTTGCTGGAAGGGATCGACTGGCGGATGCCGCAGCAGACGTGGCGACCGCAAGCGGCCGGCTGATACGCCTTGTGGATCGTCGCGCGATTGAGGGCTCACAAGCGCAGCGGTTTGTGATTCGCTTCGCAGTAAATGAGCGCTGCTGATTCTTTCCCCGACGACATTGCGACGCTGAAGGCGATGCTGGTCGCCGAACGCGCGGCGCGGATCGCGGCGGAAGCGAAGGCGCGCAGCGCTGAAGCAAAGGCGCATGCGCGGGCGCTCGAGATTGCGAAGCTGAAGTTCGCCATCGCCAAGCTGCGGCATCAGCGGTTTGGACAATCGGCCGAGCGCGGCGCGCTGATCGAGCAGCTCGAGCTGCAGCTTGCCGACTTGGAAGAGACCGCGGCCGAAGCCGAAGCGTCGGCCGAGATCGTGACGAAGGCAGCGAGCGCCGACGCTGTCCAGGTGCGCGGCTTCGAGCGCAAGAGGCCGGCGCGCGGCCCGTTGCCGGAGCACCTGCCGCGCGAGCGCATCGTCTATCCGGCGCCGTCGGCGTGCCCATGCTGCGGCGGCATGCTGCGCAAGCTGGGCGAGGACGTGACCGAGACGCTGGAAGTCGTGCCGCGCCAGTGGAAGGTGATCCAGCACGTGCGCGAGAAGTTCTCCTGCCGCGCCTGCGAGGCGATCACGCAGCCGCCGGCGCCCTCGCATCCGATCGCGCGCGGACGCGCCGGACCTGCGCTGCTCGCGCAGGTGCTGTTCTTCAAATACGCCCTGCACCTGCCGCTCAACCGGCAGAGCGCGGCCTATGCGCGCGAAGGGATCGATCTCGACGTCTCGACATTGGCGGACTGGGTCGGCGCCGCGGCGGCGACGCTGACGCCGCTGGTCGAGGCGATCCACGCGCATGTGTTTGCAGCCGAACGCATCCATGCCGACGACACCACCGTGCCGGTGTTGGCGAAGGGCAAGACGCGCATCGGACGACTGTGGACCTATGTGCGCGATGATCAGCCGTTCGGCGGGCGCGATCCGCCGGCAGCGGCGTTCTTCTACTCGCGCGACCGCACCGGCGAGCATCCCGAGCGCCACCTCGCAAGCTACAGCGGGCTGATGCAAGCCGACGCCTATGCCGGATTCAATCGCCTCTACGCGGTCGGGCGCAAGCCGGGGCCGATCATCGAGGCGGCGTGCTGGGCGCATGCGCGGCGCAACTTCTTCGATCTGGCGCGGCTCAACAAGGCGCCGATCGCCATCGAGGCGGTCAAGCGCATCGATGCGCTGTTCGACATCGAGCGCGCGATCAACGGCCTCTCCGTAATCGAGCGACGCCGCGTGCGCAACGAGCAAAGCCGCCCGCTGCTCGCCGAATTGCAGACTTGGCTGCGTGGCCAACGCGCGCGCCTCTCTTCGAAGAGCGAGACCGCCAAGGCGATCGACTACGCGCTCAAGCGCTGGACCGCGCTCACGCGCTTCCTCGACGACGGCCGGCTGTGCATGTCCACGGATGGTGTTGAGAAGAGGAAATCGTCAGCCAGGCGCAGCGGTCGCCGCCGGAGCCTTGGGTGGCTTTTCCTTCCAGGCCGCCACCATTCGCTCGTAGGCCTGCTCAGCGCGCCGCACGTAGTCGGCTTCCCGCTCGCGGATCTCCTTTATCCAGTAATCGCGACCTGGTCCCGCCTTGCCATATTCGCGCGGAGCGCCGGCTTTGAGCGCTGCTTTGCGTAGCTTCATGGCGGTGAAGGCGGGTCGCGCGTAGGCGTACTCGGTCCCGTCCGTCAGAACATGCCAGATCATCACCGCCAGCTTTCTCGCGGTCGCGACGGCCGCAGCAGGTGCGCCCCGATTCCGTTGGACACGTTCGAAGAACGCTCGCAATGGTCCGGGGGCCGTCTTCGCCGACCACGCCGCCTCGACGAGCATCTTTCGAGCATGGGTGTTTCCTTGCTTGCTGATCCGTCCGTGGCGCGCCGGGCGGTCGCCGGACTGGCGGACTTTCGGCGTTAATCCGAAGTAGCAACTTAGCTTCTCCGGCGTCGCGAACCGCGCGATGTCGCCGATCGAGGCCAGGACCGTTGAGGCGACAATCGGTCCGATCCCCGGGATCGTCATGAGGCGAACCACGCGCGGGTCTTCGAGCGCTTCTCGGATGATCGTCATGTCGAGTTGGGCGAGTTGATCGGAATTGCGCTCCAGTTCGACGACCAACCGACCGACGATCGCTTTTTCTTCGTCCGGCAATGGCTGGCCAGCCAGCCATGTCCTGCCGGCTTTGCCGAACAGATGTCCCGAGTACTTCGGGATCAGATTTGCATGCAGAATCGCGTGAATGCGTCCCTTCGTGCGAACCATCTGCTCGAGAACGCCCATGCGTTCAACCGTCTGACGCCGCTGCCGTTGGGTGTGGTCATCTGCGACCCAGACTTCTGGGAGAAAACCGCCGGCGTGAAGTCTGGCCAAGATCGTCGCGTCGATCTTGTCGGTCTTCACTCGGGCGTAGGCGATCGCGCGGACCATCCGTGGATTCGCAACGACCACCCGTTTGACGAAGGGTCGCAGGATCCGCTCAACGGCTGCGCTGTTGCCGGTGGCCTCGATGACGACCTCGTCCTCGACCGACAGGGCCTTCGCGAACTTGACGAGACGATCGTGAACGAGGTCGACCCGCTGCTCCCGCTTGATCCGCCCGTCTTGCAAGAACGCCGCTTGCGCGAACGAGCGATGAATGTCCATGCCGATGATCGCCATGACTTCTCCATCTCTTCTTCGGGAGCCAGCGGGCTTGCACGACATCTACGGATCCGCGCTCGCAGCGCAACCGGGCAAGTCGTAGGGGCGGCCAAGTAACAACTCGAGCTCGCAGCTCATGGTCAGGACGGCCTGCCGCCGTTCCGTGCTCCCGACGCCCCCATCCCGGTGGCCCATTCATGGCGTCCTCACGCCATAAACGCCAGCCGCAAAGGCGGCGTCACGGACACCATACCCTTTAACAACGCCGCCGAGCGGTCGCTGCGCTGCGTCGCCGTGGGCCGACGCAACTGGACCTTCGCCGGCTCCGACGAAGGCGGCCGCCGCGCCGCCGCCCTCTACACGCTCATCGAAACCGCCAAGCTCAACGACGTCGATCCG